>NZ_JBQYLP010000003.1:0-201383 GCF_052683555.1 Burkholderia sp. BC1 | reverse complement strand
AGCCATCTCGCCTGCAACTTCGGAAGTTGGTCCATTGATCAGCGTTTCCCTTAATCGACAATTAATCGATTTAGAATGCCTTCTCGAACTTCCGGTGCCCAATTAGCAGCGGTGGTTAAATAAAGGAGCCGGCCCTTGATCTGGCTTCCATTTTCTTTTCCTCGCCTCTCGCATTGCCAACAGGAGCGTGTCCGATGTCTGTATTTGCCCCCGAAAAACTCGTTGCCGATTATCAATCCGGTGTCGCCGCCTGGTTTGCGATTGCCCGCCCGGCGATCCGCGGTTTCGAGGCCGTCGTCGAACTGAATCTGCAGGCGACCAAGACGGCGCTCGCGGAATACGAGGACAAGCTGAAGGACGCGCTCAACACGACGAACCCGATCGCGGGCTTCGCGCAGCGCGTCGCCGCGCCGCAGGAAGCGGCCGGCAAGGCGGTCGCGTACGGCCGCCATCTGTTCGACATCGCGGTGTCGACGCAGGTCGAATGGACGAAGGTCGCGCATGAACAATACGAACAGGCCGACCTTCGGATGAAGGACGTGATCGGCGAACTGACCAAGCATGCACCGGCCGGTTCGGCACCGGTCGTGGCCGTGCTGAATTCGGCGCTGTCCGCAGCGAGCGCGGCCGCGGAGTCGGTGCGCGCCGCCGCCGGGCAGGCGATGGAGGCCGCCCAGAGCAGCTTCGAGACGGCCGGCGAGACGGCCGCCCGCACCGGCAAGCAGGTTGCCGCGACCGCTCGCAAGGAAGCGAGCGGGCGCGAAACGGCGGCCTGAGCCCGCGTCGCGCGTTCGCGCGACGCAACCGAAACGGCGCCGGACGATTGAAGCCCCGCGTGTGCCACGCGGGTGCCAACCGTCCGGCTGCCTCAATGACGCTGGCGCACGGCGCGACCGTGCCGGGAATCGCGCGCGCTCGCGCTGCGGTGTGTCGGCGCGCATCCGTACGTGGCGTATCGCGACGCGAGGCGGCGAGCGTGTGCAGTTTGCATCGTTCGCCGATCGCTCGTGCCGGCGCCGGACCAAACGATTTGATGCAGGGATTGAACATGACGGACGTAGTAATCGTATCGGCCGCGCGGACCGCGGTCGGCAAATTCGGCGGCGCGCTGGCGAAGGTGGCGGCGCCCGAACTGGGCGCGACGGTGATCCGCGCGGTGCTGGAGCGCGCGGGCGTGAAGCCGGACCAGGTCAGCGAAGTGATCATGGGGCAGGTGCTGACCGCGGGTTCGGGCCAGAATCCGGCACGCCAGTCGCTGATCAAGGCCGGATTGCCGAGCGCGGTGCCGGGGATGACGATCAACAAGGTGTGCGGCTCGGGGCTGAAGGCCGTGATGCTGGCTGCGAACGCGATCGTCGCGGGCGACGCGGAGATCGTCGTGGCGGGCGGGCAGGAGAACATGAGCGCGGCGCCGCACGTGCTGCCGGGCTCGCGCGACGGGTTCCGGATGGGCGACGCGAAGCTGGTCGACACGATGATCGTCGACGGCCTGTGGGACGTGTACAACCAGTACCACATGGGCATCACGGCGGAGAACGTCGCGAAGGAATACGGCATCACGCGCGAAGAGCAGGACGCGTTCGCGGCGCTGTCGCAGAACAAGGCCGAAGCGGCGCAGAAGGCGGGGCGCTTCAATGACGAGATCGTGCCGGTGTCGATTCCGCAGCGCAAGGGCGAGCCGCTGCAGTTCGCGACCGACGAGTTCGTGCGTCACGGCGTGACGGCGGAGTCGCTCGCGGGGCTGAAGCCGGCGTTCGCGAAGGACGGCACGGTGACGGCGGCCAACGCGTCGGGCATCAACGACGGCGCGGCGGCGGTGCTCGTGATGTCGGCGCAGAAGGCCCAGGCGCTGGGCCTGACGCCGCTCGCGCGGATCAAGGCGTATGCGAACGCGGGCGTGGATCCGAGCGTGATGGGGATGGGCCCGGTGCCGGCGTCGCGTCGATGCCTGGAGCGTGCGGGCTGGACGCCGGGCGATCTGGATCTGATGGAGATCAACGAGGCGTTTGCGGCGCAGGCGCTGGCGGTGCACAAGCAGATGGGCTGGGACACGTCGAAGGTGAACGTGAACGGCGGGGCGATCGCGATCGGTCACCCGATCGGCGCATCGGGCTGCCGGATCCTGGTGACGCTGCTGCACGAGATGGTCAAGCGCGATGCGAAGCGCGGACTCGCGTCGCTCTGCATCGGCGGCGGGATGGGCGTCGCGCTGGCGGTCGAACGAGATTAGCAGGAGACCAGGCGCCGTCCTGCGTGCGCGGCGCGATAGCGCGTCGCGAATGCAGGCAACGGCTTCGCGCGTCTGACCAATACAGAACAACAGGCGCGCATTCCGGCGCGCCCGCCGCCCGATCATCGGGCGGCGGCGTGCCGAGGCGGCGGGCGGCGGCGTGTGCCACGTCGCGGTCCCGCCTCATCGATTACTTTTTTTGTTGGTAAATAATAGGATGACTAAGCGAATTGCAGTTGTGACAGGTGGGATGGGCGGTCTCGGCGAGGCGATCAGCATCAGGTTGCACGAAGCGGGCCACCGCGTTGTCGTCACGTATTCGCCGAACAACACGGGCGCGGATCGCTGGCTGACCGAAATGCAGGCGGCCGGCCGCGAGTTCGACGCCTATCCCGTCGACGTGGCCGATCACGACTCGTGCCAGCAATGCGTCGAGAAGATCGTGCGCGACGTCGGCCCGATCGACATCCTGGTGAACAACGCGGGCATCACGCGCGACATGACGTTGCGCAAGCTCGACAAGGTCAACTGGGACGCAGTGATCCGCACGAACCTCGACTCGGTGTTCAACATGACGAAGCCGATCTGCGAAGGGATGATCGAGCGCGGCTGGGGACGCATCGTCAACATCTCGTCGGTCAACGGTTCGAAGGGATCGGTCGGCCAGACCAACTATGCGGCCGCGAAGGCCGGCATGCACGGCTTCACGAAGTCGCTCGCGCTCGAAGTCGCGCGCAAGGGCGTGACCGTCAACACGGTCTCGCCCGGCTATCTCGCGACGAAGATGGTGATGGCGATCCCGCAGGACATCCTCGACACGAAGGTCCTCCCGCAGATTCCGGCCGGGCGGCTCGGCAAGCCCGAGGAAGTCGCGGCGCTCGTCGCGTATCTGTGCTCGGAGGAAGCGGGCTTCGTGACGGGGTCGAACATCGCGATCAACGGCGGCCAGCACATGCACTGACGCATAACGGCCCGCCGCGCGGGCCGCGTTCGTGCTGTATCCCGTGCCGGCGCCGTTCGTCGGCGCCGGCGTCGTGTTCCGGAGGACGCATGAGTGAAACCTGGATGGGACTCGCGATCGGCGGATCGGCGCTGACCGTCGCGCTGACGGTCGCGATCGCACTTCACTGGCTCGAGCGGCGCCGTGCGCGGCGGCTGCGGGACTTCGATCATCACGACTGCTGGCTCGTCGCGTACGGCAAATGCATCGTGCGCCGGCCGGCCACGCGCGTGCGGCGCGGGCGCGCACCGGCCGCGATCGCGCGATTGACGACGCGCTCGTCACCAATCGCCCCGTTCGTTTCACGCGATCGGTAAGGAAAACGTCATTTGACGTAAACGTCTGGTAATTTTTGCCCGGATTCTGCACAATCGCCGGTCCCAATTACAACGAACGAGGGATCCGGGATGCAATTGAACAAAGCGGTGGCGGCGTGCGGCGTCGCGTTTTTGCTGAGCGCGTGCGGCGGAGTACAGAATCTCGACGCGAACGGCCTGACGTCGGCCGGCACGAACCTGTTCAAGGCCGCCACGCTGTCGGACGCGGACATCGCCGCGCTGTCGAACGACGCGTGCAAGGCGAGCGACGCCGAATCGAAGATCGCCGCGCCGAACAGCGCGTACGCGAAGCGCCTGGCGAAGGTGATGAAGGGCTTCGGCGACATGACGCTGAACGGCCGCAAGATTGACTACAAGGTCTACCAGACGAAGGACGTCAACGCGTGGGCGATGGGCAACGGCTGCGTGCGCGTGTACAGCGGCCTGATGGACATGATGAACGACGACGAGCTGCGCGGCGTCATCGGCCATGAAATGGGCCACGTCGCCCTCGGTCATTCGAAGAAGGCGATGCAGGCGGCCTACGCGGTCAGCGCGGCGCGCAGCGCGGCCGGCGCGGCATCGCCGGGCGTCGCGGCGCTGACGAGCTCGCAGCTCGGCGACATCACCGAGAAGTTCATCAACGCGCAGTTCTCGCAATCGCAGGAAAGCGCGGCCGACGACTATTCGTTCGATCTGCTGAAGCAGAAGGGGATGAGCCAGAAGGGCCTCGTCACCGCGTTCCAGAAGCTCGCGCAGCTCGACGGCGGCAAGAGCTCGATGCTGAGCTCGCATCCGTCGTCGGCGAGCCGTGCGCAGCATATCGAGCAGCGCATCGCGAAGGGCAACTGATCGATCGCAGTCGCGCGCCGGCCGCATGCGTGCCGGCACAGCGATCATGCGCACACCCCGCGTTCTCCGGAACGCGGGGTTTTCTTTTTGGCCGCGGGCCACCGCCAGCACGCCGCGGACGGTGCGCCCGCGCGCCGTCGCCTCGCGGCACCGGGCGTGCGACATTGACCGCTTCGCCGGGCGCCCACTAGAATCGGCCGAAACCGCCCGTCAGCCGCGCGCCGCGGCGAGTGCGACCCATTGATCAGCCCGTCGAGGAAGCTCGTGCTCATCTCCCTTATCCGGCGCGCACCGGCCGCCGGTTCGCCCGTCGGTGCATCGCCGGCCGTCCGTTGCGTGCGCACGCGCATCGCGCGTCTGCTGACCTTGTTCGCGCTGCTGCCGCTCGTCGCTGCATGCGCGACGCATCCGCCTGCCACTTCGCTCGAACGTACGGTGTCGCACGCGCTGCCGCAGAGCACCGCGACGCCGCTGCGCGACGCGCTCGTCGCGCCGGAGGCCGCGCATCCGGGCCAGTCGGGCTTCCGGCTCCTCGCCGACGGCGCCGAGGCGCTGCAGATGCGCATCGCGCTCGCGCGCGCGGCGACGAAGACGCTCGACATGCAGTACTACATCGCGACCGAGGACACGACCGGCAAGCTGCTGCTCGGCGCGGCGCTCTACGCGGCCGACCGCGGCGTGCGCGTGCGGATGCTCGTCGACGATCTGAACTTCCACGACATCGACCGCGTGATGGCCGCGCTGAACACGCACGACAACATCGAGATCCGCGTGTTCAATCCGTTCGGCGCGTCGCGGCAGGGCGTCATGCAGCGCACGACCGACTTCCTCACGCGCATCGACAGCTTCACGCGCCGCATGCACAACAAGGCGATGATCGCCGACAACCAGATCGCGATCGTCGGCGGCCGCAACCTCGGCGACGAGTATTTCAGCGCGAGCGCGACGCTGCAGTTCCGCGATCTCGACGTGCTCGCGGCCGGCCCCGTGACCGGCGACATCTCGCACAGCTTCGACACGTACTGGGCGAGCGCGAGCAGCTATCCGCTGCGCGTGCTGAATCACCAGACGTTCAAGCCGAAGGAGCTCGACGCGATGCGCGACGAGCTGCGCGAGCACTGGCGCAAGAACGCCGATCCATACAACGCGAAGCCGCTGAACGCGACGCCGCTGTCGCAGCAGATCGCGCGCGACGAGCTCGGGCTCGTATGGGCGCCGGCCGAGTTCAAGGTCGACGCGCCGGACAAGATCGCGCGGCCGAACGATCAGTATGTGAGCCCGCCGATGCAGCGTCTCGTCGAACTCACGCGCGCCGCGCAGCAGGAATTCCTCGCGTTCTCGCCGTACTTCGTGCCGCACGATGCGGGCGTGAAGATTCTCGGCGATACGGCCGCGCGCGGCGTACGCGTCGCGATCCTGACGAATTCGCTCGCCGCGACCGACGCGGTGGCCGTGCAGGCCGGCTACGCGCCGTATCGCGTGCCGCTGCTGCAGCGCGGCATCGAGCTGTACGAGTTCAAGGCGCAGCCGGATCAGCCGCGGGCGCGCCTGTTCGGCTCGCGTTCACGCGCGAGCCTGCATGCGAAGGCGTACGTGATCGACCGCAAGATCCTCGTGATCGGCTCGCTGAATCTCGATCCGCGCTCCGCACATCTGAACACCGAACTGGCGCTCGTGATCCACAGCCCGGCGCTCGCGCAGCAGACCGCCGCACTGTTCACGCGCGCGACGCAGCCGGACGAAAGCTACCGCGTGACGCTCGTGAAATCGGCCGGCGGCGGGCCGCCGTCGCTCGAATGGACGGGCGTCGACAACGGGCAGCCGAGCACCTATCACATCGATCCGCACGCAGGGCTGCTGCGCAACATCATGACGGGCATCTTCACGCTGCTGCCGGTCGACGACCAGCTTTAAAGGGGCGCGAGCGTGTCGGCGAAAACCGCGATACCGGCGCGCGGCAATCGGTGCTATGGTTGTGTGCGCAACGATACGGGCGCCGCGGCGGCGGCCTCGTTCGACAGCCGCGAAGCCGCACGCGCGGCGCTCGCGCATGCAACCGGAGCTTCCCATGCAACGTGTACCGAACCAGCCGTTTACGCGTCCCGCCCGTTTCTCCGAAGCCGAATGGCAAGCGCGCGTGCAGCTCGCGGCCGCTTACCGGATCTTCGATCATCTCGGCTGGACCGAGCTGATCTACAACCATATCTCGCTGCGCGTGCCGGGCGAGGACGGCCATTTCCTGATCAATCCGTTCGGGCTCCATTACCGCGAGGTCTGCGCGTCGAATCTCGTGAAGATCGACATCGACGGCAACGTGATCGGGCATTCGGACTGGCCGATCAATCCGGCCGGCTTCACGTTCCACGCGGCGATCCATGCGGCGCTGCCCGACGCGCATTGCGTGATGCACGTGCATACGACGCCGACGATGGCCGTGTGCTGCTCGCGCGACGGCCTGTCGTTCTCGAATTTCTATTCGGCGCAGCTGTACGGAAAGATCGCGTATCACGACTTCGAAGGGATCACCGTGCATCTCGACGAGGGGCGCCGGATCGTCGAGAGCGCGGGCGGGCGGCCCGTGCTGCTGCTGCGCAATCATGGCCCCGTGACGATCGGCGCGACGCTCGCGCAGACGTTTTCGCTGATGTGGCTGCTCAACCGCGCGTGCGAGGTGCAGATCGCGACGCATGCAATCGGCGACGCGCTGCCGATCGCGCCGCCGGTGCTCGAAGCCTGCGTGCGCGACTCGCTGAATTTCGATCCGAGGCACGGCGCGGGGCAGGATGCGTTCGACGCGCTGCAGCGCATCGTCGATCGGATCGATCCCGGCTACCGCGCGTAGGCTCAGCGCGGCGCTCAGAAACGGTAGCCGAGGCCGGCCTGGATCACGTCGGTGTCGCGGTTGTAGCGCGTGACCACGCGGTTCCAGGTCAGGCGCGTGAGCCAGCGGTCCGACAGGCGGTAGCTCGCGGAGATCGAGACGATTCCCGACAGGCGGCCGTCGCCGGGCCCCGGCTGACCGTCGCGGTTGCGCTGGTTGACCGTGAGGTACGCGCCCGCGCCGGCCGCCAGCGTGACCTTGTCGTTCAGAAACGCGCGCGTGAGCCACAGTTGCGACGCGATCCCGTTGCGGCGGATCGCCTGCTTCGCGCCTTCGTACATCCACGTCGCGGTCCAGTCGACCGTGCGCGTGAGGCCGCGCCGGTATTCGAGACTGCCGCCGAGCGATGACGGCGAAGAACGGCTGTTCAGGATCGTTTCGCCGAGCATCGCGGTGATCTCGTTGTTCGTGACCTTGCGCGTGCGCGGCAGCGCGGTGTCGCGCGGGCCCGGCGTGTCGGGTGCATCGAGTTGATAGCCGACGCCGAACATCACCGACGTCGTGTCGGGGCCGCTGAACACCTGCGCACGATTGAGCTGAAGCTGCGCAATCCAGCGATGCGACGTGTAGTACGCGGCGCGCACGCTCATCAGCACGCCCCAGCCGTGCGAGTTCGAATAGCCGCGTCCGGCGGCGGCCGGCACCGTATCGAAGTAGCGATAGGGACCGACGCCGGCGGACAGCACGAAGCGCCGATCCTCGAGCGGCACGCGGCCCCAGAACTGGATCGCCTGGCCGTCGCGGTGATGGTCGGGAATGTGGCCTTCGTTGTACCACGTGAAGCCGAGCGCGGTATGCGGGCTCAGTCCTTCCTGATAGTCGAACGCCCACGCGTACGAGCGGTTGCCGGCGCCCCATAGCGAGCCGGCGAACAGCGAGAATTCCTGCGCATCGGCAGGCGCGCCGTAGAGCGCGGCGACGGAACAGAGGCCTGCCAGCATCGGGCGGACACGGACAGATCGGTGCGGGAGGGACATCGGGAGACGGGCCGGCACGGTTCTTTCAGGTCACGACGACAACGCGCCATTGTCCCGCGCGACGCGCCGCATGTCGACGCGGCTTTGCACAACAGGCTATTACCGATCGTGACGACGACCGTCTGCGAGCGCGCGCACAGTATCGTTCCGGTCTTTGGTGCGGCGGCCGTGCACGCGGCGTGCGCTGTGCGATTCGGCATACGTTTCAGGTCACATGAAACGGCCCGCTGCGCAGACGTCCGCGCGGCGACGCGATGACGAAAAAAAACGCGGCCGGGCGGCCGCGTGAATACTCGCAGACTCCTTCGGACGAAGGAAACAAGCAACTGTGGAACGAAGTGTAGCGAAAGGCCGCGTGCGGATTCAGGTGCGGCGCTGCAAAGGTCTGTTCCTCGTTGCGGCAGGCTCGCACCGCGTCGCGCCGAGACGGCTGCCGAATCGTCGGCAATCGACTACCATCACGGAGCGCCGCGGCCGCGCGGTGCGCAACGTCGTTCGAGGAGGTTCCATGCCGAAGCTGCGTTTGCTCCAGGTCGCGTTACTCGCGGGCGCGTTCGTCGCCGGCGGCGCGGCTGCCGAAACGGTGCGTCTGTCCGCCAATCTCCAGCCGTCGAGCGAGGTGCCGCCGACGACGAGCCACGGCTCGGGCACGGTCGACGCGCGCTACGACACGGTGTCCCATACGCTGCGCTGGACGGTCACCTACGCGAACCTGACGGGCCCCGCGACGGCCGCCCACTTTCACGGGCCGGCGCCGGTCGGGCAGAACGCGGGCGTGCAGGTGCCGATTCCGAAGGACGCGCTCGCGAGCCCGATCAAGGGTTCGGCCGAGCTCACCGACGCGCAGGTCACCGACCTGATGGGCGGCAAATGGTATTTCAACGTTCATACGAGCGCGCATCCGTCGGGCGAGATCCGCGGGCAGATGCTGCCGGCGAACTGAGCGCCGCCGTTTGATATAGAGCCTCCTGTCCAGCGACGCGCGAACGATCGCACGTACCATCGTCACACTACGATTGCGGAGTGTGTCCGATGAGTTGGCAAAGCAGAGTCGCGTGCTGGTTGTTGCGCTGGCAGTTCCGTCCCGAGACGCTGCGCCCGGTGCTCGACCCGGCCCGCGCGCGGCGTTTCACCGATCTGCGGATGCGGACGATCGTGCCGCGCCGTGCGCCGTCCGGCTATCGGCTGCGCGAATGCTACGGCGCCGGCGATGCGCCGCTGCGCGGCGAATGGCTCGAGCGCGCGGACGTGCCGGCCGGTCGCGCGACGGGGCCGACGCTGCTGTACTTCCACGGCGGCGGTTACTACTTCTGTTCGACGAAGACGCATCGCGCGCTCGTGTTCGGGCTGACGAAGCGGGCGCGCGTGCGTTCGTTCTCGCTCGACTATCGGCTCGCGCCCGAGAACCGCTTTCCGGCCGCGCTCGACGATGCGCTCGCCGCATACCGTCGGCTGGTTGCGCTCGGCACGCGGCCCGAGTCGATCGTGCTCGGCGGCGATTCGGCCGGCGGCGGCCTCGCGCTCGCGACGCTCGTCGCGCTGCGCGATGCAGGCGAACCGCTGCCGGCCGGCGCGATCCTGTTTTCGCCGTGGACCGACCTCGCGGGCAGCGGCGACACGCTGCGCACGCACGACGGCATCGACCCGATGTTCGCCGGCGCGGCGCTGCCGAAGGCCGCGAAGCTCTATCTCGGCGATACGCCCGCGACGCATCCGTACGCATCGCCGCTCTACGCGGATTTCTCGGGCTTGCCGCCGCTCTACATCCAGGTCGGCAGTACCGAGGTGCTGCTCGACGACTCGCGCCGCGTCGCCGACAAGGCGAGGGCCGCCGGCGTGCCGGTCGAGATCGAGATCTGGCCCGGCATGCCGCACGTGTGGCAGCTGTACACGCCGATGCTGCCGGAGTCGCGCCAGGCGCTCGATCGCGCGGCCGCGTTCCTGCGTCGCGTGGCGGTCGAGCGCGCGGTTCAGCGCGTCGGCGAGCCGTCGATCGCCTGATAGGCGGCCTGCACGGCCTCGGTCCCGTACTTGCGTTCGAGCCGGCGCACGGTGAAGTGGCCGTGCGCCATCTGCTGGAAGTGATCGATGAACAGCGTGTTGACGGTCGCGCCGAGCACCGCGCCGATCGCCGGCACCGATTTCGCGGCCATCTGCTCGGTCACCTGAACCGAAAAGCGCGACGCGACGGCCTGCACGAGCTTGAACACGGCCGCCGAGCTATGCGCGGCGAGCCCCTTCGTCGCGATGTCCTGCGACGCCTTCGAGATCGCCTGCGCGAGCGCGCCGCGCAGCACGAAGTAGCCGAGATCGGCGTCTTCGGCGTCCTTGTCCGGATTGCCGCCCATTCCGAGCACCGCGAGGCACTGCAGCTGCGTATCGACGGACGTCAGGTCCTCGCCCTCGCTGCGTGCGATGTCGCAGACCGAGCGGAAGATCAGCGTGGTCGTCACCGGCAGTTCGACCGGCAGCGCGAGAAAGCCGAACGCGCCGCCCGCCGCGCCCGTCGTCGCGACCGCGAGCTTGTGCAGCAGGTTGCTCGGCTTGTCGGGCTCGGCGTCCGGCGCCGGCGGCTTGCCGAGCGTGCGCAGCGCGATGTTCAGACATTTGCGCAGCGCGAGCTGCGTCGCGTCGTTGATCTTGCCGGTCGCGAAATCCGGCAATCTGGCGATCATCTTCTCGACCGGCGCGCCGAGCACGCCGGTCAGCTTCATCGTCAGCGACGGACTTTCCAGCACCTGTTTCGCGCGCCGCAGCGCGTCGCGATCCTGCGGTGAGAGCGGCGCCGCGTCGGGCGTGATTGAAATCGGTTCCATCATTCTCCTTGGCGGCCGGCGGAAGGGCGACCGTCGTCGGCCTAGGGTACTCCTGCGTGCTACAATTTCGAGATTGTTTGACCCGTCAAACGTTGCACCAACAAAAAATGGCCGTCCATACTGCCGCCCACCATTCGAGCGGGCAAGTCCTGCCGTTTCGCGAGTCGCTGCTGGCGATGCTCGGAATCTCGTTCGTCACGATGCTGGTCGCACTCGACCAGACCGTCGTCGGCACCGCGCTGCCGACCATCGTCGCCGAACTCAGAGGGTTCGACCTCTATGCGTGGGTCGCCACCTCGTATCTGCTCAGTTCCGTGATCACCGTGCCGATCTTCGGCCGCCTCGGCGACTACTACGGCCGCAAGCCGTTCGTCATCGCGTCGATCGTCGTGTTCACCGGCGCCTCCGTGCTGTGCGGCATGGCCAACGACATGCTCTACCTCGTGCTCGCGCGCGGGCTGCAGGGCATCGGCGGCGGGATGCTGGTCGGCACCGCGTTCGCATGCATTCCGGACTTGTTTCCCGATTCCGTCGTGCGGCTGCGCTGGCAGGTGCTGATGAGCTCCGCATTCGGGATCGCGAACGCGGTCGGGCCGTCGCTCGGCGGCGTGCTGACGCAGACCTTCGGCTGGCGCTCGGTGTTCTACGTGAATCTGCCGGTCGGCCTGCTGTCACTGGTCTTCGTGTGGCGCTACCTGCCGCATCTGCGCCAGGTCGAGCACGAGAGCAAGATGCGGCTCGACTGGCCCGGCGCGCTGCTGATCGCGGCGTCGCTCGGCGCGCTGCAGCTGTTCGTCGAATGGCTGCCGAAATACGGAATCGCGAGCTGGGCGACGCTGCTGCTCGTCGTCGCGGTGGCGGCCGGTGCGGGCCTCTGGCATTGGGAAAAGCGCTGCGCGCAGCCGATTTTGCCGTTCGACATGTTCGCGAACCGTGCGTTGTCGGCGCTGTTCGTGCTCGCCATCCTCGCGGGCTTCGCGATGTTCTCGCTGCTGTTCTATGCGCCGCTGCTGTTCCAGGGCGGATTCGGGATGTCGCCGAAGGAGGCGGGGCTCGTGATCACGCCGCTCGTCGTGTTCATCACGATCGGCAGCATCATGAACGGGCGCGTCGTCACGCGCATCCGCCAGCCGAACGCGATGCTGCACGTCGGCTTCGTGCTGTTCGCGATCGCGTGCGCGGGCATCGTCGTCTCGACGCACACCACGCCGACGTGGGTGCTGATGGCGCTGATGGTGGCCGGCGGCATCGGCCTCGGTTTCGTGCTGCCGAACCTCACTGTATTCGCGCAGCAGACGGCCGGCCGCCAGCATCTCGGGATCGCGACCGCGCTGCTGCAGTCGCTGCGCATGGTCGGCGGGATGATCGGCACGGCGCTGACGGGCACGCTCGTCAACCAGATGTATTCGAGCGGCGTGCACGATGCGCTCGCCGCCGATCACGCGCTGCAGTGGCATGCGCGGCTCGCCGATCCGCAGATCCTGATCGATCGCGCCGCGCAGGGCGGGCTGGTCGCGGAACTGACGCGCGCCGGGCATAATGGCGCGCTGCTGCTGGAAGCGGCCCGCGAATCGCTCGTCGGTGCGATTCATCTGGGCGTCGCGATGGCGGCCGTCGTCGCCGTGTATTCGGTGTGGCAGTGCCGCCGCGTGCCGCCCATCGCGTTGCGGCGCAAGATCGAGCCGCATGTCGCGGCCGATTGACCGATTGACCGATTGACCGGAAACGAATTCAGCGCATGGAAGAACAGGACCGCGTCGCGATCTTGCAGCAATTCGGACGCACGTATCGCGCGTTCATGACCGCATTCGAAACGCACGTCGGGCAGCCGATGCCGCGCTGGCGGATCATGGTCGCGCTGCACACGATGGGCGGGCATTCGTCGCAGAAGCGGCTCGTCGAAGTGCTGCGCATCGATCCGGGCGCGCTGACGCGTCAGCTGAAGTCGCTCGATGCGCTCGGCTGGATCGAACGCGAAGCCGACGCGCGCGACAACCGCGTGACCAACGTGACGCTGACCGAGGCCGGCCGCGCGGCGTTCGACGCGTGCCTGCCGCGCCGCAAGGCGTTTCTCGAGCGGACGATGGCGCAGGTGCCGGACGACGTGCTCAATGCGCTGTCGGGTGCGCTGGCCATGCTCGAGTCGAAGATCGCGGACGTCGGTTCGACGGTCGTGGAGCGCTGAACGCGCGCGCTCTAGCGGCGCTGTCGCTAGCCTGGACAGGCCCGCACGCCACGCCGGCATCCCGTCGCGCGCCGCCGCCGGCGGCGCTTCATTTCATCGGATCTATCGCACTGCGCGACCGCTTACAACTCGATGCGCGTGCCGAGCAGCGCAAGGAACTGCGACAGCCAGGCCGGATGCGCTGGCCATGCGGGCGCGGTGACGAACGGAGCGTCGGTGACGGCCGCATCGACCGGAATGTCCGCATATTCGCCGCCTGCGAGCTTCACCTCGGGTGCGCAGGCCGGATAGGCCGAGATGCGCTTGCCGCGAATCACGTCGGCGGCCGCGAGCAGCTGCGCGGCGTGACAGATCGCCGCGATCGGCTTGCCGGCTTCGGCGAAGGCCCGCACGAGCGCGATCACGTTCGGGTCGAGGCGCAGATATTCCGGCGCGCGGCCGCCCGCGATCGCGAGCGCGTCGTAGCGCGACGCATCGACGTCGTCGAACGTCGCATTCAGCGTGAACTGGTGGCCGGGCTTCTCGGTGTAGGTCTGGTCGCCCTCGAAATCGTGGATCGCGGTCTTGACCTTGTCGCCGGCGCGCTTGCCCGGGCATACGGCGTCGACGTGATGGCCGACCGCCTGCAGCGCCTGGAACGGCACCATCGTTTCGTAGTCTTCGGCGAAATCGCCGGTCAGGAACAGGATCTTCTTCGCTGCCATGGCTTTCTCCATTGAAGAAACGTCGAGGCGCGCTCGCGCAGCCGCAAGCGGCCGCGAGGGCGAAAGCGCAGTGTACTCCGGCAGCTCGACGCGCGCGTGACAAGCGGGCGCGCGTCGATACGCCGGGCGTCGGTACGTCGGGCGTCGGTACGCCCCGCATCGCGGCGGGGCGCATCGCGCGGTGCGTCAGAAGAACGTTTCGATCACGCCCGTCACGCGGAATTGCGGATCGAGGACGAGCAGCTGGCGCCACTTGTCGAACGTCAGACACGGGTGCGAGATGTCGAACGCGACCATGTCGCCGACCTTCACGTCTGCGCCGGGCGGAATCTGCAGGTAGGCGTGCTGATCCATCATGCCCGTGACGGCCCAGCCTTCGCTCGCGGCGACCTCGCGCGGTGCGCTGTCGCGGCCCGGGCGGAAGTGGCGCGCCGGCTCGGGCAGCCCCGCGTCGAACGCGGCGTCGCGCTTGCCGAGCGCGACGATCGCGCGATCGGGTTCCGGCACCGACTGCACGTATGCCCACAGCTGCAGCGCCGGAAGCAGCCCTTCGCCCATCCTGCGCGCGATCGGGTTGCGCGCGAAGACGTCCGTCTGCGCCTTCTTGTAGATGCCGACGTCGTGCGTGAGGTAGCAGCCGGGCCGCAGCACGACTTCCGCGAAGCCTGCATCGGAGGCCTTCGCGAATTCCTCGGCGACCACGTCGTACCACGCCGAGCCCGCGCCGGACAGGATCGCCGGCGTGCGCGCGAAGCGGCCGGCGGCCGCGAGCTCGCGCGTCAGCGCGACCGCGTCCTGCAGGAACGCGCGGATCTCGCCTTCCTCCTTCAGCACGCCTTCGTACAGTTCGATGCCGGCGAGCTTCAACGTATCGGGATAGCGCGCGAGCGCGTCGAGCACGGCCTTGCGCTGCGCGGCATCGCGCACGCCGGTGCGACCGCCCGGCACGCCGAGCTCGAGCAGCACGTTCAGCGACTTGTTCGCGGCGCCGAAGAAGCGGCCGAGCTGATCGACGTTGTCGGCCGAATCGACGCAGCAGAAGAATTCGAAGTCGGGGTCGGACAACAGCGCCGCGATGATGGTCATGTTCTGGCGGCCAACCAGCTGGTTGGCGAGCAGCACGCGGCGCACGCCGCCGTGATAGGCGGCCTGCGTCTGGTGCGCGGTCGCGAGCGTGATGCCCCATGCGCCCGCGGCGAGCTGGCGGCGGAACAGTTGCGGCGCCATCGTCGTCTTGCCGTGCGGCGCGAACTGCACGCCATACTGCTGGACGAATGCCTGCATCCAGTTCAGGTTGTGCTCGATGCGCTCCTCGTACAGCACCGCCGCCGGCAGGCTGATGTCTTCCGCGAGCAGATTCCATTCGAGGCGGCCGGCCTCGTCGAGCGGCACGCTCGCGCCCGGCAGGTTGCCGAGGCCCTTGCCGAAAGGATCGATCGTCGGTTCCTGATAGTTTGTAACTTTCATGTCATCCGGCTCCATCATCACTATGCATTGCACTGAAGTTGACAGTCAGATGGTACAGAAAGTAGCATCGGCGCGGTGATGTTATTTAGTAACATGAACCCTTATCCCCGTTTCCGCAGATGAATACGCGCGCTGTCCGTTCCGCGTCGCGCGCGGCCACGCCGGAATCGGCGTCGGTCGCGCAGCCCGTCCTCGACATCGTCGCGCGCATCGCCGAATGCGCGCCCGAGCTGCGCGATGCCGAGCGCAAGGTCGCCGAATTCATCCTCGCCGATCTCGCCCGCGCCGCGCATGCGAGCATCGGCGCGCTCGCGCGCGACACCGGCGTGAGCGTCGCGACGGTCACGCGCTTCGCGAAGGCGGTCGGCTGTCGCGACGTGCGCGAACTGAAGCTGCTCGTCGCGCAGGCGGCGGCCGTCGGTCGTCGCTTTCTCGTGCCGGCCGAGCAGGTGCCTGCCGAAGAAGACGCGAACCCGGCGACGGTCGTCTACGACGAGATCCGCGTCGCGCTCGCGCACAACCATCAGCTGCTGCGCAACGCGTCGTTCGACGCGGCGGCCGACCTGCTCGTCGGCGCGAAAATGATCTACGTGTACGGGCAGGGCGGCGGCTCGACCGCGCTGGCCGACGAGCTGCGCTTTCGGCTCGTGCGTTTCGGGCGGCCGGTCGCGACGTATCAGGACAGCCTGCTGCAGCGGATGGTGTCGGCCACGCTGTCGCGCGACGCGGTCGTCGTCGCGTTGTCAGTGAGCGGCCGCGTGCCCGAGCTGCTCGAGAACTGCCGGCTCGCGAAACGCTACGGCGCGACGCTGATTGCGATCACGGCGCCCGCGTCGCCGCTCGCGAAGCTGGCCGACCACCTGATTCCGGTCGTCGCCTTCGAGACCGATTTCATTTACAAGCCGTCGACGTCGCGCTACGCGATGATGATGGCGATCGACGTGCTCGTGACGGGGGTCGCGCTGCGGCTCGGCGATGCGGGCCGGGAATCGCTGCGCCGTATCAAGCATGCGCTCGACGCGCATCGCGGCGGCGGCGACCGTCAACCGGTAGGAGACTGACCATGCATTCGCATCCCGAAGCTGCCGATACGCTGATCGTCGGCGCGCAACTGTACGACGGGACCGGCGCGCCGCCCGTCACGCGCGACGTCGCGATCCGCAACGGCATGATCGCGGCGATCGGCAACCTGTCGAACTGGCTCGCCGAAACCGTCGTCGATGCGAACGGCCGCGCGCTCGCGCCGGGCTTCGTCGACGTTCACACGCACGACGACACGCACGTGATCCGCGCGCCGGAGATGCTGCCGAAGATTTCGCAGGGCGTGACGACCGTGATCGTCGGCAACTGCGGGATCAGCGCGTCGCCGGTGACGCTCGCGGGCGACCCGCCCGATCCGATGAACCTGCTCGGCGATCGCGACGCGTTTCGCTATCCGACCTTCGCCGACTATGTCGCGGCCGTCAACGACGCACGGCCGGCGGTGAACGTCGCGGCGCTGATCGGGCATACGGCGCTGCGCAACAACCAGATGGACCGCCTCGATCGCGCGGCGACCGAGACCGAGATTGCCGCGATGCGCACGCAGCTCGAGGAAGCGCTCGCGAACGGCGCGCTCGGATTGTCGTCGGGCCTCGCGTACGGCTCCGCGTTTGCGGCGCCGACCGAGGAAGTGATGGCGCTCGCCGAGCCGCTCGCGAATGCGGGCGCGCTGTATACGACGCACATGCGCACCGAGTTCGACGCGATCCTCGACGCGATGGACGAGGCCTACCAGGTAGGCCGCCATGCACGCGTGCCGGTCGTGATCTCGCATCTGAAATGTGCGGGCCCGTCGAACTGGGGGCGCAGCACCGAAGTGCTCGCGTCGCTCGAAGGCGCACGCCGCTATCAGCCGGTCGGCTGCGACTGCTATCCGTACAGCCGCAGCTCGTCGACGCTCGACCTGAAGCAGGTGACGGGCGACATCGACATCACGATCACCTGGTCGGAGCCGCATCCGGAAGTCGCCGGCAAGCTGCTGAAGGCGATCGCGGCCGACTGGGGCGTCACCGAGCAGGAGGCCGCGCAGCGGATCCGCCCGGCGGGCGCCGTGTACCACAACATGTCCGAAGACGACGTGCGCCGGATCCTCTCGCATCCGGCGACGATGGTCGGCTCGGACGGGCTGCCGAACGATCCGCTGCCGCATCCGCGGCTGTGGGGCGCGTTCCCGCGCGTGCTCGGCCATTACGTGCGCGACACGAACCTGCTGCCGCTCGAGGAGGCGATCCGCAAGATGACGTCGCTGTCCGCGCGCCGCTTCGGGCTTGCGCGTCGCGGCGAGGTGCACGTCGGCTACCACGCGGATCTCGTGCTGTTCGATCCGGCGCGCGTGATCGACGCCGCGACGTTCGACAAGCCGCAGCAGCCCGCGCACGGGATCGACGCGGTCTGGGTGAACGGCGTGCTGACCTATGAAAACGGGCGGCCGACCGGCGAACGCGCGGGCGGCTTCGTCGCGCGCGGCGAACGCGCGCAGGCGAGCGCGGATGCCGCGTTCTGAGCGCGGCCGATTTGCCGATATTCCGCGCGCACTGCTTGCAGCGCGCGCATTCGCAACCGAAACGGAACTGAAACAGGAGTGAAACGATGAAGCGATATGGCGTAGGCGAGGCGAAGGGGACGGGCGGTCAGGTGATGCCGTTCGCGCGCGCGGTCGAGGCCGACGGCTGGCTGTACGTGTCGGGCCAGACGCCGATGGTGAACGGCGAAGTCGTCGAAGGCGGGATCGTCACGCAATCGAAGCAGGCGATCGAGAACATGATCGCGATCCTGAAGGAAGCCGGCTACGGCCTCGAGCACGTCGTGCGCTGCGGCGTGTGGCTCGACGACGCGCGCGATTTCGCGTCGTTCAACAAGGTGTTCATCTCGTACTTCGGCGAGCATCCGCCGGCACGCGCGTGCGTGCAGTCGAGCATGGTCATCGATTGCAAGGTCGAGGTCGACTGCATCGCGTACAAGGCACCGGCGAAGTAAGGCGGCGCGCGGTTGTCGCGGTGAAATTCGTCGCGGTGAAATGAAAACAGCCCGGTCGATTCGACCGGGCTGTTTCGTTTGGCCCTTCACCGGCCCTTACTGCCGCGCCGTCCGCGCGTTGTCCGGCATCGGCTGGTTGTAGTTGGTCCGGAACGGATTGATGTCGAGCCCGCCGCGGCGCGTATACCGCGCATACACGGCCAGCTTCACCGGCTTGCAGCGATGCAGGATGTCGAGAAAGATCCGCTCGACGCACTGCTCGTGAAAGCCCGTGTGATTGCGAAACGAGATGATGTAGCGCAGCAGCCCCGCGTGGTCGATCTGCGGGCCGACGTAGTGGATCTGCACGCTGCCCCAGTCCGGCTGGCCGGTGACCGGGCAGTTCGACTTCAGCAGATCCGACACGAGCGTCTCTTCGACCGGCGCTTCGTCCTCCGCCGCCGACAGCAGCGACGGATCGGGCTCGTACACGTCGGCATCGAGATCGAGCCGGTCGAGCGACAAGCCGTCGAGCTCGTCCATCTCGAGCTTGCCGAAGTCGTGCGGCGACACGAGCTGCACCGACACGCTCGCGCCGCACGCGGCCGACACGTCGCGCTTGAGCACGTCGCGCACCGCGTCGACCGAGTCGAACTTCGACTGCGCGAACGAGCCGAGATAGAGCTTGAACGATTTCGACTCGACGATGTTCGGCGATTCGGCCGGCACGTAGAACGTCGCGACCGCGACCTGCGGCTTGCCGCGCGCGTTCAGCCACGACAGTTCGTACGCGTTCCAGATGTCGGTGCCGAAGAACGGCAGCGCGGACGTAATGCCGATCTGCTCGCGCGCGCCCGCGCGCGGGATCGGGAACAGCAGCGACGCGTCGTACTGCGATGCGTAGACGGTCGCCTTGCCGAGCGGGGAATGTTCGGGATTCATGGCAGTGCCTTTACGACAGGAAGAGGCGATACGCCGGATTGGCGCTCTCTTCGACATACGGATAGCCGAGCGCCGCGAGGAAGCGTTCGAACTCGGCATGATCGGCCTGCGGCACCTGCAGCCCGACGAGGATCGAGCTGTAGTCCGCACCCTGGTTGCGGTAGTGGAATAGGCTGATGTTCCAGTCCGGCGCCATCGACGACAGGAACTTCATCAGCGCGCCCGGCCGTTCGGGGAATTCGAAGCGGAACAGGCGCTCGTCGAGCGCGAGCGGCGAGCGGCCGCCGACCATGTAGCGGATATGCTCCTTCGACAGCTCGTCGTGCGTGAGGTCGGCCGTCTTGAAGCCGTGCGACTCGAAGTTCGCGGCGATGTCGGCCGATTCGCCGCGGCGACGGATCTGCACGCCGACGAAGATGTGCGCGGACTGCGCATCGGCGATCCGGTAGTTGAACTCGGTCACGTTGCGGTCGCCGACGAGCGAGCAGAAGCGCTTGAAGCTGCCGCGCTCCTCGGGAATCGTGACGGCGAACACGGCCTCGCGCGCCTCGCCGACCTCCGCGCGTTCGGCGACGAAGCGCATCCGGTCGAAGTTCATGTTCGCGCCCGACGTGACGGCGACGAGCGTCTGGTTCTCGATGCCTTCGCGTTCCGCATAGAGCTTCGCGCCGGCCACCGCGAGCGCGCCCGACGGCTCGAGCACGCTGCGCGTGTCCTGGAACACGTCCTTGATCGCCGCACAGAGCGCGTCGGTATCGACGGTCGCGACGCCGTCGAGATATTCCTTGCAGAGCCGGAAAGTTTCCTCGCCGACGAGCTTCACCGCGGTGCCGTCCGCGAACAGGCCGACCTCGGCGAGCTCGACGCGCTTGCCGGCCTGCAGCGACTGGGCCATCGCGCACGAATCCTCGGCCTGCACGCCGATCACCTTGATCTCCGGACGCACGGCCTTCACGTACGCGGCGACGCCCGCGGCGAGCCCACCGCCGCCGATCGGCACGAAGATCGCGTGGATCGGACCCTGGTGCTGGCGCAGGATCTCCATCGCGATCGTGCCCTGACCGGCGATCACGTACGGATCGTCGAACGGATGCACGAACGTGAGGCCGCGCTCTTCCTGCACCTTGAGCGCGTGCGCGTACGCGTCGCTGTACGATTCGCCGGCCTGAATCACCTCGACGCCCGGGCCGCCGTGCGCGCGCACCGCGTCGACCTTCACCTGCGGCGTCGTGACGGGCACGACGATCACGGCCTTCACGCCCATCCGGGCCGCCGAGAACGCGACGCCTTGCGCGTGATTGCCGGCCGATGCGGTAATCACGCCGCGCGCGAGCGCATCGGCGGGAATGTGCGCCATCTTGTTGTATGCGCCGCGCAGCTTGAACGAGAACACCGGCTGGTTGTCCTCGCGCTTCAGGTACACGGGGTTGCGCAGTCGCGCGGACAGATTGCGGGCCGGTTCGAGTTCGGTCTCGAACGCGACGTCGTAGACGCGCGCGGTCAGGATTTTCTTCAGGTAATCGTGGGAGGCCATGGATGCTCGCGTGCGGTGCGGAAGCGGACGGTAAAGGGTCAATGATAGCGCCAAGGGTCTGCCTGCACGCAAACGCGGCGCCGCGCGGGCCCGATCGGCGCGCGTGGGCCGCGCGGTTTTTCGGCGCGACCGTCGTTTTTACCGATTTAACCGGGCGGTTACCGACCGGCCGGGCGGCGAATGGGCGTGCGAAATCGCGGCGAGCCACGTCCGGCGCGGGTTGCCGCGATATCCCCACGCGCTGTCCGGCGTGCCACGCGTCGCGCGATCATGGGTTAGAATTCCGTTTTGAATCAAGGATCGGAAGATGCAGAGGCACCCTCGGATCGCCCCGTTGAAGCCGACGCCGCGCGCAGCCAGCCCCGCGGCGGAACGGCATGCGCGCCGCGCGCGATCGTGCTGATGGCTCCGAGTGCCGCCAGGCCCGGTCGATCCGGCGCCGCGCATTTGCGCGGGCACCGGTCCGACGCAGGGTGCCGGCCCGGGGCGGCGAGTCCCGACCCGTTCCGGCCCGCAGCGAGATCGTCGCGCGCCTGGCAATAGAACAGATTTCCCCAAGATTGCGCCCACGCGCTTGCCGACGCCCGTGCACGGTGTATCGGCCCTCCGAGTCGTCCGAACATGAACGCACCACAAGTTTTCGATCCGCATGGCGCGGCCGTCGCCGTCGCCGCCGACCCCGCGCCCCGTCTGCGCGAGATTCCCTATAACTACACGTCGTTCTCGGATCGCGAGATCGTGATCCGCCTGCTCGGCGAAGAGGCGTGGGCGGTGCTCGACGAGCTGCGTGCGGAACGCCGCACCGGCCGCTCGGCGCGCATGCTCTACGAAGTGCTCGGCGACATCTGGGTCGTGCGCCGCAACCCGTACCTGCAGGACGACCTGCTCGACAATCCGAAGCGCCGCGCGCTGCTGATCGAGGCGCTGAACCACCGTCTGACCGAAATCGGCAAACGCCGCCGCGCCGATCTGACCGAGCATCACGACGAAGCGGGCCGCGAACGCGCGGCGCGCGTCGAGATGCTCGAAGCCGCCGCGCAGCGCGCCGTCGACGAATTTGCAGACGAATTCGACAAGATGGCCGACCTGCGCCGCCGCGCGACGAAGGCGCTCGGCCGCTGCACGCAGAAGGACAACATCCGCTTCGACGGGCTCTCGCGCGTGTCGCACGTGACCGACGCGACCGACTGGCGCGTCGAATATCCGTTCGTCGTGCTGACGCCCGACACCGAAGCCGAAATCGCCGGCCTCGTGAAGGCCTGCTTCGAGCTCGGCCTGACCGTGATTCCGCGCGGCGGCGGCACGGGCTATACGGGCGGCGCGGTGCCGCTCACGCCGTTTTCCGCCGTGATCAACACCGAGAAGCTCGAGCAGCTCGGCGCGGTCGAGCTCACCGAGCTGCCGGGCGTGCCGCACAAGGTGCCGACGATCTTCTCCGGCGCGGGCGTCGTCACGCGCCGCGTGACCGAGGCGGCCGAGGCGGCCGGCTATGTGTTCGCGGTCGATCCGACCTCGCTCGACGCATCGTGCATCGGCGGCAACGTCGCGATGAACGCGGGCGGCAAGAAGGCCGTGCTGTGGGGCACCGCGCTCGACAACCTCGCGTGGTGGCGGATGGTCGACCCGGACGGCAACTGGCTCGAAGTCACGCGTCTCGAGCACAACCAGGGCAAGATCCACGACATCGCGGTCGCGCGCTTCGAGCTGAAGTGGTTCGACGGCGCGTACGCGCCGGGCGAGAAGCTGCTGCGCACCGAAATGCTCGAGATCGAAGGGCGCCGCTTCCGCAAGGAAGGGCTCGGCAAGGACGTGACCGACAAGTTCCTCGCCGGTCTGCCGGGCGTGCAGAAGGAAGGCTGCGACGGGCTCATCACGTCCGCGCGCTGGGTGCTGCACAAGATGCCCGCGCATACGCGCACCGTCTGCCTCGAGTTCTTCGGCCAGGCGCGCGAGGCGATCCCGAGCATCGTCGAGATCAAGGACTACCTGTTCGAGACGTCGAAGCAGGGCGGCGCGATCCTCGCCGGCCTCGAGCACCTCGACGAGCGCTATCTGCGCGCGGTCGGCTATGCGACCAAGAGCAAGCGCAACGCGTTCCCGAAGATGGTGCTGATCGGCGACATCGTCGGCGACGATGCCGATGCAGTCGCGCAGGCGACGTCCGAAGTGATCCGGATGGCCAACGGCAAGAGCGGCGAGGGTTTCGTCGCGGTCAGCGCGGAGGCGCGCAAGCGCTTCTGGCTCGACCGTAGCCGCACGGCCGCGATCGCGAAGCACACGAACGCGTTCAAGATCAACGAAGACGTCGTGATCCCGCTGAATCGGATGGGCGAGTACACCGACGGCATCGAGCGGATCAACATCGAGCTCTCGCTGAAGAACAAGCTGCAGCTCGTCGACGCGCTCGAAGCGTTCTTCCGCGGCGGCAATTTGCCGCTCGGCAAGACCGACGACGCGAACGAGATCCCGAGCGCGGAGCTGCTGGAAGACCGCGTGCAGCAGGCGCTCGAGCTGCTCAAGCGCGTGCGTGCGCGCTGGGAGTTCGTGCGCGACCGGCTCGACCAGCCGCTGCGCGAGGCGCAGCACTATCTCGTGCAGCTCGGCTACGAAGCGCTCGCGGAGAAATTCGCCGATCGCGCGGACGAGCAGCCGGGCGCGACGCTGTTCCACGTCACGCAGGACCGCACCGTGCGCATCTCGTGGAAGCAGGAGATCCGCGCGGAACTGCGTGCGATCTTCAACGGCGGCGCGTTCAAGCCGATCCTCGACGAAGCGCAGGCGATCCACAAGCGCGTGCTGCGCGGCCGCGTGTTCGTCGCGCTGCACATGCACGCGGGCGACGGCAACGTCCACACGAACATCCCGGTCAACTCCGACAACTACGAGATGCTGCAGGACGCGCACGCCGCGGTCGCGCGCATCATGACGCTCGCGCGTTCGCTCGATGGCGTGATTTCCGGCGAGCACGGGATCGGCATCACGAAGCTCGAGTTCCTCACCGACGACGAGATCGCCGAATTCCGCGCGTACAAGCAGCGCGTCGATCCGAACGGCCGCTTCAACAAGGGCAAGCTGCTCGACGGCGCCGATCTGCGCAACGCCTATACGCCGAGCTTCGGGCTGATGGGCTATGAATCGCTAATCATGCAGCAGTCCGACATCGGTGCGATCGCCGATTCGGTGAAGGACTGCCTGCGCTGCGGCAAGTGCAAGCCGGTGTGTGCGACGCACGTGCCGCGCGCGAACCTGCTGTACAGCCCGCGCAACAAGATCCTCGCGACCTCGCTGCTCGTCGAGGCGTTCCTGTACGAAGAGCAGACGCGCCGCGGCGTCTCGATCAAGCACTGGGACGAGTTCAACGACGTGGCCGATCACTGCACGGTCTGCCACAAGTGCGCGACGCCGTGCCCGGTGAAGATCGACTTCGGCGACGTCACGATGAACATGCGCAATCTGCTGCGCAAGATGGGCAAGAAGAAGTTCAATCCGGGCCAGGCCGCGGGCATGTTCTTCCTGAACGCGACGAATCCGCAGACGATCAACGCGGCGCGCACCGTGATGATGGGCGTCGGCTACAAGGTGCAGCGCTTCGCGAACGACATGCTGAAGAAGGTCGTGACGAAGCAGACGCAGCATCCGCCCGCGACGACCGGCAAGCCGCCCGCGGTCGAGCAGGTGATCCACTTCGTCAACAAGAAGATGCCGGGCAACCTGCCGAAGAAGACGGCGCGCGCGCTGCTCGACATCGAGGACAACAAGATCGTGCCGATCATCCGCAACCCGAAGACGACGACCGTCGATTCGGAAGCGGTGTTCTACTTCCCGGGCTGCGGCTCCGAGCGCCTGTTCTCGCAGGTCGGTCTCGCGACGCAGGCGATGCTGTGGGAAGCCGGCGTGCAGACGGTGCTGCCGCCGGGCTACCTGTGCTGCGGCTATCCGCAGCGCGGCGCGGGCCAGTACGACAAGGCCGAAAAGATCGTCACCGACAACCGCGTGCTGTTCCACCGCGTCGCGAACACGCTGAACTACCTCGACATCAAGACGGTGGTCGTGTCGTGCGGCACCTGCTACGACCAGCTCGCGGGCTACGAATTCGACAAGATCTTTCCGGGCTGCCGCATCATCGACATCCACGAGTTCCTGCTCGAGAAGGGCATGAAGCTCGACGGCGTGACGGGCACGCGCTACATGTATCACGATCCGTGCCACACGCCGATCAAGACGATGGACCCGGTGAAGCTCGTCAACGAGCTGATGGGCTCGGAGAAGGACGGCTACAAGATCGAGAAGAACGACCGCTGCTGCGGCGAGTCCGGCACGCTCGCGGTCACGCGCCCCGACGTGTCGACGCAGGTCCGCTTCCGCAAGGAAGAGGAAATCCGCAAGGGCGCCGCGAAGCTGCGCAGCATTCCGGTCGTCGCGAGCGCGGCGGAACCGGCGGCCGCCGCCGTCGCCGCGCCGGCGAACGGCCCGGACGTGAAGATCCTGACGAGCTGCCCGTCCTGCCTGCAGGGGCTGTCGCGCTACAGCGAGGACGCGAACCTCGAAGCCGATTACATCGTCGTCGAGATCGCGCGCCAGGTGCTCGGCGAGAACTGGATGGTCGACTATGTCGCACGCGCGAACAATGGCGGGATCGAGCGCGTACTGGTCTAATGCGGGGATGACGACCGCCCGACCGGGCTTGGGATGAGCGGGCGCCGGCACGATCGTGCCGGCGCTCGCCCACATGGGAGCGACGATGGAATGCGTGTTTTGCCGTGAAGACGGCGGCGAAGTGCTGTGGCAGGACGACCGGCTGCGCGTCGTCCTCGCGACGGGCGAGCACGACTACCCGGGCTTCTGCCGGGTGATCTGGGGCGCGCACGTCGCCGAGTTCTCGGATCTCGGCGACGAGGAGCGGGCACATCTGATGCGCGTCGTCTACGCGGTCGAGCGCGCGGTGCGCCGCGTGATGCAGCCGAACAAGGTGAATCTCGCGAGCCTCGGCAACATGGTGCCGCACGTGCACTGGCACGTGATCCCGCGCTTCTCGAACGACGCGCATTTTCCGCAGCCGGTCTGGGCGCCGCGCCAGCGCAGCGTGTCCGAGGCGCTGCTGCGCACGCGCGCCGCGCAGGCCTCGCTGCTGCACAATGCGGTGCGCGAGGAAATCCAACGAACGAACGATCCGAGGCAACCATGAGCGGTTTGACTTCCACGACGCCGATTCCGTCCGGCGTCGTCGTGCACGCGGTGTCGCGCGTGCTCGAATTGCAGTACCCGAACGGAGAGAGCTACCGGATTCCGTTCGAGCTGATGCGCGTCTGTTCGCCGTCGGCCGAGGTGCGCGGCCACGGGCCCGGCCAGGAAACGCTGCAGACCGGCAAGCGCGAGGTGACGATCACCGCGCTGGAGGGCGTGGGCAACTACGCGCTGCAGCCGACCTTCTCCGACGGCCATTCGACCGGCATCTATTCCTGGGATCTGCTGTACGAACTGGCGACGCAGCAGGATGCGCTGTGGCGCGACTATTTCGACAAACTGAAGGCGGCGGGCGTCGATCGCGATGCGCCGATGCCGGCGGCGAGCGCGCCGCACGGCCACTGCCACTGAAATCGACGGCGCCCGTTCGGCGCCGTCTTGCCATTTACTGAGGATCAACGCGATGAGCAAAACCCACTTCGGCTTCGAAACCGTCGAGGAAACCGATAAAGCGAAGAAAGTGGCGGGCGTGTTCCATTCGGTCGCGAACAACTACGACCTGATGAACGATCTGATGTCGGCCGGCATGCACCGCGCGTGGAAGGCGTTCACGATCGCGCAGGCGAACGTGCGGCCCGGCTACAAGGTGCTCGACATCGCGGCCGGCACCGGCGACCTGACGAAGGCGTTCGCGAAGGCGGCCGGCCCGACGGGCGAAGTCTGGCACACGGACATCAACGAATCGATGCTGCGCGTCGGCCGCGACCGGCTGCTCGACAAGGGCATCGTGACGCCGTCGCTGCTTTGCGACGCGGAGAAAATTCCCTTTCCGGACAACTACTTCGACGTCGTCACCGTCGCGTTCGGGCTGCGCAACATGACGCACAAGGACGTCGCGCTGGCCGAGATGCGCCGCGTCGCGAAGCCGGGCGGCCGCGTGATGGTGCTGGAATTCTCGAAAGTGTGGGAACCGCTGAAAAAAGCGTACGATTTGTATTCTTTCAAAGTATTACCGTGGCTTGGTGACAAGTTCGCGAAAGATGCCGACAGTTACAGGTATCTTGCCGAATCTATCCGGATGCACCCGGATCAGGACACGCTGAAGACGATGATGGAACAAGCGGGCCTCGATGCCGTCAAATATTACAATTTGTCAGGTGGCGTGGTAGCTTTACACCTCGGAACCAAGTACTAAGGGGTTCTTTCCATACATTTGTCTTACATCTGGAGAAGCTGATGTCCGAATCGCGATCGTTGTTCAACCGTAGCAAGCCGTCGAAGCCGTGGGCTCGACGGGTCGGCACGCTGCTGATGGTCGGCCTGCTCACGGCAGGCACGTTCGCATCGCTCGATGCGGAAGCGAAGCGCATGGGCGGCGGGCGCAGCTTCGGGCGCCAGAACTCCACCGTCACGCAGCGGCAGGCCACGCCGCCCGCGCAGCAGCCGATGCAGCAGGCCGCACCGGCGCAGGCACAGCGCGCGAACCCGGCGGCGCCGGCGCCGGCCGCGCAGCCGAACCGCTCGCGCTGGCTCGGGCCGATCGCCGGCCTCGCGGCCGGTCTCGGCATCGCGGCGCTGCTGTCGCACTTCGGCCTCGGCGAGGCGTTCGCCGGGATGATGTCGAACCTCATCGTGATCGCCCTGCTCGCGATGATCGGCATCTGGCTGGTCCGCAAGTTCATGAATCGCCGTCGTCCGCAGGAGCCGGCGTACTCGGTCGGCAGCGCGCCGTCGTCGTCGGGCGGCTACGCGCAGAGCCCGTCGTTCCAGCCGGGCAGCACGAGCCAGTACTCGGGTAGCGGCAGCAACTATGCGAACGAAGCGCAGCGCGTGTTCAACGGCGGCGCACCGGCCGCGGGCGCAGCGGCGGCCGCACCGGTTCAGGTGCCGGCCGGCTTCGATACCGATGCGTTCCTGCGCAGCGCGAAGGTGTCGTTCGTGCGGCTGCAGGCCGCGTGGGACCAGGGCAACCTGGCCGACATCCGCGAATTCACGACGCCCGAGATGTTCGCCGAGATCAAGATCGACCTCGATTCGCGCGGCAACGAGCCGAACCAGACCGACGTCGTGCAGCTGGATGCCGAACTGGTCGCGCTCGAGGATCGCGGCATCGAGCAGTCGGCGAGCGTGCGCTTCCACGGGCTGATCCGCGAGTCGGCGAACGCCGCGGCCGAACCGTTCGACGAGGTGTGGAACCTGTCGAAGTCGGGCGGTCAGGGCTGGTTGCTCGCGGGCATTCAGCAACAGAACGCGCACTGAGCGCCGGCGGCGGTCGCACTGCGACCGCTTGCCGCCGAGGCGTGCGGTCGGGCGCGGTCTGCCGACGATCCGACGTTACAATAGGAACCCGCGCGGGCGCCCGGCCTGCGCGGGTTTTTTCTTTCCCAGCCGATGACCTTTGCTGCCAAGCCTTTTGCTGCTGCCGTCAATCACCTGCTCGCACGCGAATCGTGGGCGCGCGATCGCCTGATTCCCTATGCGGGCAAGACCGCCCGTCTCGACGTGCCGCCCGTCACGCTTGTGCTGCTCGTGCAGCCGGACGGTTATCTGTCGGCCGTCGACGAGCACGATGCGCGACAGGTCGACGTATCGATCGCGCTGGCCGGCGACACGGTCGCCGCGTTCCTTCAGGGCGGCCAGGCGGCCGTGATGAAGCACGTGAAGATCGACGGCGACGCGGAGTTCGCGACGCAGATCGCCAAGCTCGCCGAGCATCTGCGCTGGGAGCCGGAAGAAGATCTCGCAAAGCTGGTCGGCGATGCCGCGGCGCACCGGATCGCGACGATCGTGCGCGACGCCGGCGCGCGCGCACGCCGTACCGGCCGCAACGTGCTCGACTCGATCGCCGAGTACTGGCTTGACGAGAACCCGCAAGTCGTCCGGCGCGCGTCGCTCGGGGGATTCGACGCCGAACTGGCGCGCGCACGCGACGCGCTCGCACGTGTGGAGAAGCGGGTCGAGCGACTCGAACAAAAAATCGGCGCGCGCACGGGTTCCGGCCCGCGCGGCGCGCACTGAGGGCCGCAGCGCATGCGCATTTTCCGTTTCATCAAGATTGTCTATACCGTCATCCGCTTCGGGCTCGACGAGGTCATGCTGTCCCGGATCGACGACCGCCGCGTGAAACTGCTGCTGCGGATCACGACGATCGGCCGCCGCTATTCCGATCCACCCGCCGTGCGGCTGCGTCATGCGCTCGAAAGCCTCGGTCCGATTTTCGTGAAGTTCGGCCAGGTGCTGTCGACACGGCGCGATCTGCTGTCGGTCGACTTCGCGAACGAGCTCGCCAAACTGCAGGACCAGGTGCCGCCGTTCGATTCGTCGGTTGCGATCGCGATCATCGAGAAGTCGCTCGGCGCGCCGGTCGACGAACTGTTCGACGAATTCGAGCGCGAGCCCGTCGCGAGCGCCTCGATCGCGCAGGTGCACTTCGCGAAACTGAAGCAGGGCGTGCACGCCGGCAAGGCCGTGGCGGTCAAGGTGCTGCGTCCGAACATGCTGCCGGTGATCGATTCGGATCTCGCGCTGATGCGCGACATCGCGACGTGGACCGAGCGGATGTGGGCCGACGGACGCCGGCTGAAGCCGCGCGAGGTCGTGGCCGAATTCGACAAGTATCTGCACGACGAGCTCGACCTGATGCGCGAGGCCGCGAACGGCAGCCAGCTGCGCCGCAACTTTGCGGGCCTCGATCTGCTGCTCGTGCCGGAAATGTTCTGGGATTTCTCGACGTCGCACGTGCTCGTGATGGAGCGCATGTCGGGCGTGCCGATCAGCCAGGTCGAGACGCTGCGCGCGGCCGGCGTCGACATCAAGAAGCTCGCGCGCGAAGGCGTCGAGATTTTCTTCACGCAGGTGTTCCGCGACGGCTTCTTCCATGCGGACATGCATCCCGGCAACATTCAGGTGAGCCTCGATCCGAACACGTTCGGCCGCTATATCGCGCTCGACTTCGGGATCGTCGGCGCACTGTCCGACTTCGACAAGAACTATCTCGCGCAGAACTTCCTCGCGTTCTTCAAGCGCGACTATCATCGCGTCGCGACGCTGCACCTCGAGTCCGGCTGGGTGCCGCCCGAAACGCGCGTCGAGGAACTCGAAAGCGCGATCCGCGCGGTCTGCGAGCCGTATTTCGACCGCGCGCTGAAGGACATTTCTCTCGGCCAGGTGCTGATGCGGCTGTTCTCGACGTCGCGCCGCTTCAACGTCGAAATCCAGCCGCAGCTCGTGCTGCTGCAGAAGACGATGCTGAACGTCGAAGGGCTCGGCCGTTCGCTCGACCCCGAGCTCGATCTGTGGAAAACGGCGAAGCCGTACCTGGAGCGCTGGATGACCGAGCAGATCGGTCTGCGCGGCTGGTACGAGCGCTTCAAGGTCGAAGCGCCGCAGTGGAGCAAGACGATGCCGCAACTGCCGCGTCTCATTCACCACGCGCTCGCGGCCCGGCACGATGCGCCGCGCGCGGCCAGCGAAGACCTGATGCGGCAGATCCTGATCGAGCAGAAGCGGACCAACCGGCTGCTGCAGGCGCTGCTGATCTTCGGTCTCGCGGTCGGCGTCGGCGCGCTCGTCGCCCGCGTGCTGCTCGCGCTCGCGTACGGCGCGTGACCGACAGGAGCGACGCGATGTCCGATCCGAAACACGCTGCCGCGCCGGCTGCCGCCTCGTTCGAAACGCGCGATCCGGGCGACGCGTCGTTCTGGGACGAGCGTTTCGCGCGCGGGATGACGCCGTGGGAATTCGGCGGCGTGCCGGCCGGCTTTCGCGCATTCGCAAGCGCGCGGCCGCCGTGCGCGGTGCTGATTCCGGGCTGCGGCAGCGCCCGCGAAGCCGGCTGGCTTGCGCAGGCCGGCTGGCCGGTGCGTGCGCTCGATTTCTCCGCGCAGGCGGTGGCCGCTGCGAAGGCGCAGCTCGGCGCGCATGCGGACGTCGTCGAGCAGGCCGATTTCTTCGCGTACCGGCCGCCGTTCGACGTCCAGTGGATCTACGAGCGCGCGTTCCTGTGCGCGTTGCCGCCCGCGCGTCGCGCCGACTATGCGGCGACCATGGCCGCGCTGCTGCCCGCGCAAGGATTGCTCGCCGGCTACTTCTTCGTGGCCGACAAGCAGAAGGGCCCGCCGTTCGGCATCACGCGCGGCGAACTGGACGCGTTGCTCGGCGCGCATTTCGAGCTGATCGACGACGCGCCGGTGAGCGATTCGCTGCCGGTGTTCGAAGGGCACGAGCGCTGGCTCGCATGGCGCCGCCGCTGACGCGCATGCGTCGCGGCGGTTGCCGGAGCGCGCCGGGGTTTCGGCTATAATTCAAGGTTTTGCAAGCCGTTTCCAGTTTCTGCGGGAAAAATATCATGCCGATCTACGCCTATCGATGCGAAGCGTGCGGTTTCGCGAAGGACGTGCTCCAGAAGATGAGCGACGCGCCGCTGTCGCAGTGTCCGGAATGCGGGAAGGATGCTTTCCGCAAGCAGGTGACCGCCGCGGGCTTCCAGCTGAAGGGCTCGGGCTGGTATGTCACCGATTTTCGCGGCGGCTCGGGCGGCGCCAGCGCGCCGGCGACGGCCGCGTCGTCGGGCGACGCGGCGCCGGCCGCACCCGCTGCGGCCGCGCCGGCCGCCGAAAGCACGACGACGAGCGCCGCCGCCCCGGCCGCGGCGCCCGCCGCCGGCAGTTGACCGCCGCGGCCCGGCCGGGCCGCGCTCACTCCGCGCCGCCGGCGCGGTTCATTGACGGCAGATGATGAAAAAGACGACCCTGAAATCGGTGTTTCTGACCGGCCTGCTGGTTCTCGTCCCGCTCGCGATTACGCTGTGGGTGCTCGGCCTCATCATCGGCACGATGGACCAGACGCTGCTGCTGCTGCCGGAATCGTGGCAGCCCGAGCGCATGCTCGGCTTCCACCTGCCGGGGATCGGCGCGGTGCTGACGCTCGCGTTCGTGTTCGTCGTCGGGCTCGCGACGCAGAACTTCATCGGCCAGAAGCTCGTCACGTGGTGGAACGCCGTCGTGCGGCACATCCCGGTCGTCGGGCCGATCTACACGAGCGTCAAGCAGGTGTCGGACACGCTGCTGTCGAGCAGCGGCAACGCATTCCGCAAGGCGCTCTTGATCGAATACCCGCGCCGCGGCTCATATACGATCGCGTTTCTGACCGGCACGCCCGGCGGCGACGTGGTCAACCATCTGACGGAAGAGTACGTGAGCGTGTACGTGCCCACGACGCCGAACCCGACGTCGGGCTTCTTCCTGATGCTGCCGAAGAGCGAAGTCATCGAACTCGACATGTCGGTCGATGCCGCGCTCAAGTACATCGTCTCGATGGGTGTCGTGGCGCCGCCGGCGCCGGTTCCGGTGCCCGCCCGCCGTCCCGTCGAGCCGCCGCTGTAAGCCAAGAATCATCGCCCGGGCCGCGCGTTGCGGCGCCCGTTGATCAAACCGAACGAAAGCAAACATCATGTCGATGCGTACTGAATACTGCGGTCTCGTGACCGAACACCTGCTGGGCCAAACCGTGTCGCTGTGCGGCTGGGTGCAGCGCCGCCGCGATCACGGCGGTGTGATCTTCATCGACCTGCGCGATCGTGAAGGCCTGGTGCAGGTCGTGTGCGACCCGGATCGCGCCGAGATGTTCGCGACCGCCGAAGGCGTGCGCAACGAATTCTGCGTGCAGGTGAAGGGCCTCGTGCGCAACCGTCCGGAAGGCACGGTGAACGCGGGCCTGAAGAGCGGCAAGATCGAGGTGCTCTGCCACGAGCTGAACGTGCTGAACCCGTCGATCACGCCGCCGTTCCAGCTCGACGACGACAACCTGTCGGAAACGACGCGCCTCACGCACCGCGTGCTCGACCTGCGCCGCCCGCAGATGCAGCACAACCTGCGCCTGCGCTACCGCGTCGCGATCGAAGCGCGCAAGTACCTCGACGAGCAGGGCTTCATCGACATCGAAACGCCGATGCTGACGAAGAGCACGCCGGAAGGCGCGCGCGACTACCTCGTGCCGTCGCGCGTGAACGCGGGCCAGTTCTTCGCGCTGCCGCAGTCGCCGCAGCTGTTCAAGCAGCTGCTGATGGTCGCGAACTTCGACCGCTACTACCAGATCACGAAGTGCTTCCGTGACGAAGATCTGCGCGCCGATCGCCAGCCGGAATTCACGCAGATCGACTGCGAGACGTCGTTCCTCGGCGAGCAGGAAATCCGCGACCTGTTCGAGGACATGATCCGTCACATCTTCAAGACGACGATCGACGTCGAGCTCGATGCGAAATTCCCGGTGATGCCGTACTCGGAAGCGATGGCGCGCTTCGGCTCCGACAAGCCGGACCTGCGCGTGAAGCTCGAATTCACCGAGCTGACCGATGCGATGAAGGACGTCGACTTCAAGGTGTTCAGCACGCCGGCCAACGCGAAGGACGGCCGCGTCGCGGCGCTGCGCGTGCCGAAGGGCGCCGAGCTGTCGCGCGGCGACATCGACGGCTACACGGAATTCGTGCGCATCTACGGCGCGAAGGGTCTCGCGTGGATCAAGGTCAACGAGAAGGCGAAGGGTCGCGACGGCCTGCAGAGCCCGATCGTCAAGAACCTGCACGACGCGTCGATCGCCGCGATCCTCGAGCGCACGGGCGCGGAAGACGGCGACATCATCTTCTTCGCGGCCGATCGCGCGAAGGTCGTCAACGACAGCCTCGGCGCGTTGCGCCTGAAGATCGGTCATTCGGAGTTCGGCAAGGCGAACGGCCTCGTCGAGGCGGGCTGGAAGCCGCTGTGGGTCGTCGACTTCCCGATGTTCGAATACGACGACGAAGACGCACGCTACGTGGCCGCGCACCACCCGTTCACGAGCCCGAAGGACGAGCACCTCGAGTATCTCGAGAGCGATCCGGGCCGCTGCCTCGCGAAGGCATACGACATGGTGCTGAACGGCTGGGAAATCGGCGGCGGCTCGGTGCGTATCCACCGCGAGGACGTGCAGAGCAAGGTGTTCCGTGCGCTGAAGATCGGCGCGGAAGAAGCGCAGGCGAAGTTCGGCTTCCTGCTGGACGCGCTGCAATACGGCGCGCCGCCGCACGGCGGTATCGCGTTCGGTCTCGACCGCATCGTCACGATGATGGCCGGCGCCGATTCGATCCGCGACGTGATCGCGTTCCCGAAGACGCAGCGTGCGCAGGATCTGCTCACGCAGGCGCCGAGCCCGGTCGACGAGCGTCAGCTGCGCGAACTGCACATCCGTCTGCGTCAGCCGGAGCAGCCGGCATCGTAATGCGCGAACTGCATCGCGGCGTGTGCGGCCACGCGCACGCCGTCTGAAGAAAAAGGCGCCATCGTGCGCCTTTTTCGTTTTTTGCGGTACAGTCGCAGCACCTGCTGCGTGCTCGGCGACGATGCTCGCCCGACGCGCGGCCGCCTCGCGCCGTATGAAACAAAGATGACGAAGCCGCCGAAAATTCCCGAATCCGTTCTCGTCGTGATCTACACGCCCGAACTCGACGTGCTGGTGATCAAACGTGCCGATCAGCCCGATTTCTGGCAATCGGTGACCGGGTCGAAGGACACGCTCGACGAACCGCTCGCCGTCACGGCCGCGCGCGAGGTCGCGGAAGAGACGGGTATCGTGATCGGCACGGCCGACGTGCCGGCCGCGGCGCTCGTCGACTGGCAGCACCGGATCGAATACACCATCTATCCGCAATACCTGCACCGCTATGCGCCGGGCGTCACGCGCAACACCGAGCACTGGTTCGGGCTTTGCGTACCGCGCCGCGTCGACGTCACGCTGTCGCCGCGCGAGCACGTCGACTATGCGTGGCTGCCGTATCGCGACGCGGCCGCGCGCTGCTTCTCGCCGTCGAACGCCGACGCGATCCTGCAGCTTCCGGTGCGCGCGTCGCTCGTGCACCTGCCGCACGGCTCGTCCGCATGAATGCGGAAACCCGCAAGCGCTTCGCGCACTTGCGGCAGATGTTCCTGCAGGAGCGCGGCTCCGCGTCGCGGCTCGCGTTCACGACCGGCAACACGGTGCGCTTGTGCGAAGGCGGCGGCGAGTTCTTCCGCGCGCTGATCGACCGCATCGACGCCGCGCGCGAGCAGGTCATGCTCGAAACCTACATCTTCTGCGACGACGCGGCCGGCCGGCCGGTGTCCGACGCGTTGATCCGCGCCGCGCTGCGCGGCGTGCGCGTGCGCGTGATCACCGACGGCGTCGGCACCGCGCGCCTGCCGCTGTTCGATGCGTGGACCGAGGCCGGCATCGAGCACTGCATCTACAACCGCTATCTGTTCGGCCGTTTCGGTTTTTCGCGCACGCATCGCAAGCTTGCCGTGATCGACCGGTCGGCCGCGTTCTGCGGCGGCATCAACATCGTCGACGATTACGAGCAGAACGGTGCGCCGCTGCAGTATCCGCGCTGGGACTTCGCGCTCGAGCTCGCGGGGCCGGCCGTCGCCGACGTACGCGCGGCATTCGAGCTGCAGTGGCACCGCATCCAGTTCGGTCACAAGCCGTACGCGCAGTACGCGGCCGGGCTGCACGGCGGCGAGCCGTTCCCCGAGATGTTCCGGCGCTGGATTCGCAGCCACCGCTGGATCAAGGCCGGCGCGCTGCGCGTCGTGACCGAGCCGAGCGTCGCGTTCGTCGCGCGCGACAACGTCGTGAACCGGCGCACGATCGAGAAGGCGTATCTCGCGGCAATCGGCCGCGCGCGCCATCAGATCCGGCTCGCCAATCCGTATTTCATGCCGGGCCGCAAGCTGCGCCGCGCGCTGACGGGCGCCGCGCGGCGCGGCGTCGACGTGCGGATTCTGGTCGGCCGCAAGGAATTCGCGGCGCTCGACACGGCCGTGCCGTTCCTTTACCGCGCGCTGCTGCGCGCCGGCGTGCGCGTCGCCGAATACGACAAGACGATCCTGCACGGCAAGGTGGCGGTGATCGACGACAACTGGGCGACGGTCGGTTCGTCGAATCTGGACGCGCTGAGCCTGATGCTGAACAATGAGGCCAACGTGGTGCTCGTGCGCTACGACGCGGTCACGAACGAGCTGCGCGATGCGATCGAGGCGGCATTCGCGGACGGCCGCGAGATCGATCCCGCGTGGTACGCGGCGCGGCCGCTCGGCGAACGCTTGCTGAGCTGGCTCGCCTATACGACCTACCGGATCGTCATGAAGGCGCTGACGGTCGGCGGTTACGACTAGGCGGGCGCGGCGCGGTGCCGGCGCCGCGACGCGTCGGTCGCCGCTCGGCACGCGTCGTGCACGCGCATACCATTTCAAAACGTCCGCACGTTCGTGCGGAAAAGCCGCTCCGGCGCCGCCGGAATCGCGCAAAATAGCGGCTCGGTTAGACACCGGTTTCTAATAATTTCCTTGTTTCCGCGGGCGGTCGCACTCAATAATAGTACGGCCGTTCGATTTTATTTGAACCCCGAACGGTTACTGAAAAAGCTATGCGAAAAGGCGAACAGACGCGTGCCGCGATACTCGAAGCTGCTTTGGATCTTGCCAGCCGTGACGGGCTGGAAGGGCTGACGATCGGCCTGCTGGCCGAGCGCATGCAGATGAGCAAGAGCGGCGTGTTTGCGCACTTCGGATCGCGCGAGGACCTGCAGGTCGAGGTCGTGCGCGAGTATCACCATCGTTTCGAGAACGAGGTGTTCTTTCCGAGCCTGCGCGAACCGCGCGGTCTGCCGCGTCTGCGGGCGATGCTGGCGCGCTGGATCGAGAAGCGCATCCAGGAGGTGACGACGGGATGCATCTACATCAGCGGCGCCGTCGAATATGACGACCGGCCGGACAGCCCGGTGCGCGAGCAGTTGATCGCGAGCGTGACGGCCTGGCGTGCCGCGTTGCTGCGTGCCATTTCGCAGGCGAAGGAAGAAGGCCATCTGCGTGCGGATTCCGATCCGGACCTGATGCTCTTCGAGTTGTACAGCTTCACGCTCGGCCTGCATCACGACGCGCGCTTCCTGCATTTGCCGGACGCGGTGCGTCTCACGTGGGCCGCGCTGGAAAAGACGATCGTTTCGTATCAGAGCGAGAGTCGCTAGCGGCGCGCGATCCGCCCGCCCGGCGCTCGAGCCGTTTGCCCACATTTGGAGAGAGTCATGGGACAGTACGCCGCGCCGCTGCGCGACATGCAATTCGTGTTGCACGAGCTTCTGAACGTCGAGGCCGAGCTCAAGCAGATGCCCAAGCATGCGGATCTCGATGCCGACACGATCAACCAGGTCCTCGAAGAGGCGGGCAAGTTCTGCGCCGAGGTGCTGTTCCCGCTGAACCAGGTCGGCGACCGTGAGGGCTGCAAGTACGTCGGCGACGGCGTCGTGACGACGCCGACCGGCTTCAAGGAAGCCTATCGCCAGTACGTCGAGGCCGGCTGGCCGGCGCTCGGCTGCGACCCCGAGTACGGCGGCCAGGGGCTGCCCGCGTTCGTGAACAACGCGCTGTACGAAATGCTGAACTCGGCGAACCAGGCATGGACCATGTATCCGGGCCTGTCGCACGGCGCCTACGAATGCCTGCACGCGCACGGCTCGCCGGAACTGCAGCAGGCCTATCTGCCGAAGCTCGTGTCGGGCGAATGGACCGGCACGATGTGCCTGACCGAGCCGCACTGCGGCACCGACCTCGGCATTCTGCGCACGAAGGCCGAACCGAACGGCGACGGCTCGTATTCGATCACCGGCACGAAGATCTTCATCTCGAGCGGCGAGCACGACATGGCGTCGAACATCGTCCACCTCGTGCTCGCGCGCCTGCCGGACGCACCGCAGGGCACGAAGGGGATCTCGCTGTTCATCGTCCCGAAGTTCATCCCCGATGCATCGGGCGAGCCGGGCGAGCGCAACGGCATCAAGTGCGGCTCGATCGAGCACAAGATGGGCATCCACGGCAACGCGACCTGCGTGATGAACCTCGACAACGCGAAGGGCTGGATGGTCGGCGAGCCGAACAAGGGCCTCAACGCGATGTTCGTGATGATGAACGCCGCGCGTCTCGGCGTCGGCATGCAGGGTCTCGGCCTGACCGAAGTCGCTTACCAGAACTCGCTCGCCTACGCGAAGGAGCGTCTGCAGATGCGCTCGCTGACGGGCCCGAAGGCACCGGACAAGCCGGCCGATCCGATCATCGTGCATCCGGACGTGCGCCGCATGCTGCTGACGCAGAAGGCCTATGCGGAAGGCGCGCGCGCGTTCACGTACTGGTCGGCGCTGCAGATCGACAAGGAGCTGTCGCACGCCGACGAAGCGGTGCGCAAGGAAGCGGCCGATCTCGTCGCGCTGCTCACGCCGATCATCAAGGCGTTCCTGACCGACAACGCGTTCGAGTCGACCAACCATGCGATGCAGATCTACGGCGGCCACGGCTTCATCTCCGAGTGGGGCATGGAGCAGTACGTGCGCGATGCGCGGATCAACATGATCTACGAGGGCACGAACTCGATCCAGTCGCTCGACCTGCTCGGCCGCAAGGTGCTCGGCGACATGGGCGCGAAGCTGAAGAAGTTCGGCAAGATCGTGTCGGACTTCGTCGAAGCCGAAGGCGTGAAGCCGGAGATGGCCGAGTTCGTCAACCCGCTCGCGGACATCGGCGAGAAGGTGCAGAAGCTGACGATGGAAATCGGCATGAAGGCGATGCAGAACCCGGACGAAGTCGGCGCCGCGGCCGTGCCGTACCTGCGCACGGTCGGCCATCTGGTGTTCTCGTACTTCTGGGCGCGCATGGCGCGCATCGCGCTCGACAATGAAGCGTCCGGCGATCCGTTCTACAAGTCGAAGCTGGCGACGGCACGCTTCTACTTCGCGCGCCTGCTGCCTGAAACGGCCGCGACGATCCGCGCTGCGCGCGCCGGTTCGAAGACGCTGATGGAAGTCGACGAATCGCTGTTCTGACGCGACGCCGGGCGGCGCGCGACCTGCGCCGCCCGGCCGCAACGGTTCCTGGTACTCGTTTCGCCGTGCAGCCGTTCCGATTCGCGCTGCACGACACTATCGGAGACATCCCGTGAGCAATTTCCTGATTCGCAAGGTGGCCGTGCTGGGCGCCGGCGTGATGGGCGCGCAGATCGCCGCGCATCTCGTCAACGCGCGCGTGCCCGTGCTGCTGTTCGACCTGCCGGCCAAGGAAGGCCCGAAAAACGCGATCGCGCTGAAGGCGATCGAGAATCTGAAGAAGCTGTCGCCCGCGCCGTTCGGCGTGAAGGACGACGCGAAATACCTCGAAGCCGCGAACTACGACGACGACATCGCGAAGCTCGCCGAGTGCGACGTCGTGATCGAGGCGATCGCCGAGCGGATGGACTGGAAGCACGACCTCTACAAGAAGGTCGCGCCGCACATCGGCCCGAACGCGATCTTCGCGACGAACACCTCGGGCCTGTCGATCACGAAGCTGTCCGAAGGGTTTTCGGACGAACTGAAGGCGCGCTTCTGCGGCGTGCACTTCTTCAATCCGCCGCGCTACATGCACCTCGTCGAGCTGATCCCGACCGCGCATACGCGTCCGGAGATTCTCGACCAGCTCGAGACGTTCCTGACGAGCGTCGTCGGCAAGGGCGTCGTGCGCGCGAAGGATACGCCGAACTTCATCGCGAACCGCGTCGGCATCTTCTCGATCCTCGCCGTGATCACGGAAGCCGCGAAGTTCGGCCTGCGTTTCGACGAAGTCGACGATCTGACGGGCAGCCGCCTCGGTCGCGCGAAGTCGGCGACGTTCCGCACCGCGGACGTGGTCGGCCTCGACACGATGGCGCACGTAATCAAGACGATGCAGGACAACCTCGCCGACGATCCGTTCTTCCCGGTCTACCAGACGCCGGCCGTACTCGCCGAGCTCGTGAAGCAGGGCGCGCTCGGCCAGAAGACGGGCGCCGGCTTCTACAAGAAGGAAGGCAAGGCGATCAAGGTGCTCGACGCGAAGACGGGCAGCTACGTCGATTCGGGCGCGAAGGCCGACGAAACGGTCGCGCGCATCCTGAAGCGTCCGCCGGCCGAGCGGCTGAAGCTGCTGCGCGAAACGAACCATCCGCATGCGCAGTTCCTCTGGTCGATCTTCCGCGACGTGTTCCACTACATCGGCGTGCATCTCGAGTCGATCGCCGACAACGCGCGCGACGTCGACCTCGCGATCCGCTGGGGCTTCGGCTGGAACGAAGGCCCGTTCGAAGGCTGGCAGGCGGCCGGCTGGAAGCAGGTGGCCGAGTGGGTGCAGGACGACATCGCGGCCGGCAAGGCGCTCGCCAACGTGCCGCTGCCCGCATGGGTGCTCGAAGGGCCGGTCGCGGAGAAGGGCGGCGTGCACACGGCCGAAGGCTCGTGGGTGCCGGCGTTGAAGCGCTTCGTGCCGCGTTCGGATCTGCCGGTGTATCGCAAGCAGGTGTTCCGCGCGCCGCTGCTTGGCGAAGCCGGCGCCGATCCGAAGACGTACGGCAAGACGCTGTTCGAGACCGACTCGGTGCGTGCGTGGGTCGACGATCGCGCGGGCGAGGACGACGTCGTGATCGTCTCGTTCAAGTCGAAGATGAACACGATCGGCCCGGGCGTGATCGACGGCCTCGTGCAGGCGATCGAACTCGCCGAGAAGGACTACAAGGGCGTCGTGATCTGGCAGCCGACCTCGCTGAAGCTCGGTACGCCGGGCGGCCCGTTCTCGGCCGGCGCGAACCTCGAAGAGGCGATGCCCGCCTTCATGATGGGCGGTGCGAAGGGCATCGAGCCGTTCGTGAAGAAGTTCCAGGAAGGCATGCTGCGCGTGAAGTACGCGAACGTGCCGGTCGTCGCGGCCGTGTCGGGCATCGCGCTCGGCGGCGGGTGCGAGCTGATGCTGCACAGCGCGAAGCGCGTCGTGCACGTCGAGAGCTACATCGGCCTCGTCGAAGTGGGCGTCGGCCTCGTGCCGGCCGGCGGCGGGCTGAAGGAAGCGGCACTGCGCGCGGCGGACGCCGCCGCGGCCGCGAACGCCACCACCGACCTGCTGAAGTTCGTGACGAAGTCGTTCGAGAACGCCGCGATGGCGAAGGTGTCGTCGTCCGCGCACGATGCACGCGCGATGGGCTACGTGAAGCCGTCCGACACGATCGTCTTCAACGTGTTCGAACTGCTCGACACCGCGAAGAAGGAAGCGCGTGCGCTCGCCGACACCGGCTATCGTGCGCCGCTGCGTGCGAAGGACGTGCCGGTCGCGGGCCGCTCGGCGATCGCGACGATCAAGGCGCAGCTCGTGAACATGCGCGACGGGCGCTTCATCAGCGACCACGACTTCCTGATCGCGAGCCGCATCGCGGAAGCGGTGTGCGGCGGCGACGTCGAGGTGGGCAGCCTCGTCGACGAGGAATGGCTGCTGGCGCTCGAGCGTCGTGCGTTCGTCGAGCTGCTCGGCACGCAGAAGACGCAGGAACGGATCATGGGCATGTTGCAGACCGGCAAGCCGGTGCGTAACTGAGCGAGCGATAAGGCAAGGAGTTTCAAATGAGCAAACAACTGCAAGACGCATACATCGTCGCCGCCAGCCGCACGCCGATCGGCAAGGCCCCGCGCGGCGTCTTCAAGAACACGCGTCCGGACGAGCTGCTGGTGCACGCGATCAAGTCGACGGTCGCACAGGTGCCGGGCTTCGACACGAAGCTGATCGAGGACGCGATCATCGGTTGCGCGATTCCGGAAGCGGAGCAGGGCCTGAACGTCGCGCGCATGGGCGCGCTGCTCGCGGGCCTGCCGCAAACGGTCGGCGGCGTCACGGTCAACCGCTTCTGCGCATCGGGCATCACCGCACTGGCGATGGCGGCCGACCGCATTCGCGTCGGCGAATCGGACGCGCTGCTCGCCGGCGGCTGCGAATCGATGAGCATGGTGCCGATGATGGGCAACAAGCCGTCGATGTCGCCGCACATCTTCGATCGCAACGAAGACATCGGCATCGCGTACGGGATGGGTCTGACGGCCGAACGCGTGGCCGACCAGTGGAAGGTAAGCCGCGAAGACCAGGACGCGTTCTCGGTCGAGTCGCACCGCAAGGCGCTCGCTGCGCAGCAGGCCGGCGAGTTCGCGGACGAAATCGCGCCGTACACGATCACCGAGCGCTTCCCGAATCTCGCGAGCGGCGAGATCGACGTGAAGACGCGCGAGATCGCGCTCGACGAAGGCCCGCGTGCCGATACGTCGCTCGAAGGCCTCGCGAAGCTGCGCGCGGTGTTCGCGAACAAGGGTTCGGTCACGGCCGGCAACAGCTCGCAGACGTCGGACGGCGCGGGCGCGCTGCTCGTCGTCTCGGAGAAGGTGCTCAAGCAATTCAACCTGACGCCGCTCGCGCGCTTCGCGAGCTTCGCGGTGCGCGGCGTGCCGCCGGAAATCATGGGCATCGGGCCGAAGGAAGCGATTCCGGCCGCGCTGAAGGCCGCGGGCCTGAAGCAGGACGATCTCGACTGGATCGAGCTGAACGAGGCATTTGCCGCGCAGTCGCTCGCCGTGATCCGCGATCTCGGCCTCGATCCGTCGAAGGTGAACCCGCTCGGCGGCGCGATCGCGCTCGGCCACCCGCTCGGCGCGACCGGCGCGATTCGCGCGGCGACCGTTGTGCACGGGCTGCGTCGCCGCAACCTGAAGTACGGGATGGTCACGATGTGCGTCGGCACCGGCATGGGCGCGGCGGGCATCATCGAACGCCTGTAAGCGGGACGCGACGAAACGCCACGACGGTGCGCGGGCGGCGAGCTCGCGCACCGTTTTTCATTCCGGTAGGGGCAAATCAAAGGAGACGATGGTGGCCGACATTCAAGTGGAACGCGCCGACGGTGTACTGACGATCACGATCGCGCGGCCGGCGAAGAAGAACGCGCTGACGGCGGCGATGTATCAGGCGATGGCCGATGCGCTCGCCGATGCGCAGGAAGACAGCGCGGTCCGCGCGATCCTGCTGCGCGGCAGCGACGGCAATTTCAGCGCGGGCAACGATCTCGAGGATTTCCTGAAGGCGCCGCCGAAGGACGAGAACGCGCCGGTGTTTCAGTTTCTCGCGCGCATCAGCGGCGCGAGCAAGCCGATCGTCGCCGCGGTGCCGGGCATCGCGGTCGGCGTCGGCGTGACGATGCTGCTGCACTGCGATCTCGTCTACGCGGCCGACACCGCGACGTTCTCGCTGCCGTTCGTGCAGCTCGGGCTGTGTCCCGAGGCCGCGTCGAGCATGCTGCTGCCGCGGCTCACCGGCCATCAGATCGCTGCGGAGAAGCTGCTGCTCGGCGAACCGTTCGACGCACTCGAAGCGCACCGCATCGGGATCGTCAATCGCGTGCTGCCGGCCGCGGAGCTCGACGCGTTCGCCGCGAAGCAGGCCGCGAAGCTCGCGGCGCTGCCGGCCTCGTCGCTGCGTGTGACGAAAGCGCTGCTCAAGGATACGGGCGGCGTGACGGTGGCCGCACGGATGGCCGAAGAGGCCGGCCATTTCTCGGCGATGCTGCGCGCGCCCGAAGCGCGCGAGGCGATGACGGCATTCTTCGAGAAGCGCAAGCCCGATTTCCGCCAGTTCGACTGACGCGCCGCGCGTGCCGGCCTGGCGACCGCGCCGCGGTCGGGCCGCCGCCGGCGGTCATGCGGTGCCGTAGTCGACGTAGCCGGTTTCGCGGCAGAAGCTGACGAGCCGCAGCCCGGCGGCCTTCGCGATCTCGATCGCGAGCGAAGAGGGCGCGGAGATCGTCGCGACCATCGGGATGCCGACGCGCGCAGCCTTGCGCACGAGCTCGTAGCTCGCGCGGCTGGACAGGAACACGAAGCCGTCGGTCGGCTCCGCGCGCGACAGCACGAGCGAGCCGATCAGCTTGTCGAGCGCATTGTGACGGCCGACATCCTCGAACGCCATGCGGATCGCGCCTGTTGCATCGCACCAGGCGGCCGCGTGCAGGCCGCCGGTCAGCTGCGTGAGCGTCTGGTGAGCCGGCAGCGCGTGCGCGGCGCGCGCGAGCGCGTCGGGTGCAAGCCGTGCGAGAAAGCCGGTGTCGGGCACGCGTTCGGGCGCGAGATCGAGCAGATCGATGCTTTCGATGCCGCAGACGCCGCAGCCGGTGCGGCCGGCAAGCGCGCGGCGGCGGTCCTTCAGCGCGGCGAACGCCTGCTGGACGACGTCGAGGTGCACTTCCGCGTGCGGCAGCGGCGCGTCCGCATGCAGGATCACGTCGATGTCCTTGATGTCGCTGCCGCGCGCGACGATCCCTTCCGACATCGCAAAGCCGACCGCGAACGCTTCGAGGTCGCGCGGCGTGCACATCATCACCGCGTGCGAGATGCCGTTGAACACGAGCGCGACCGGCCATTCCTGGCCGACGTAGTCCTGGGCCGTTTCGGCGACGCCGCCGCGCATGCGGCGTACGGACAGTTCGATCGCGCCGCGCGGTTCGGCTGTTTCGGTCGGATTCACGAGCACTCCCGTTGATTCGAGGCAGCGGCGGCGGCGATCGTCGCCGCCGGCCGCGCGCAGAGGTTCTAAAATACCCCAGGCAGGCCGGCCGCGCCGGCGTTCGCCACTCGGGTAACGACCATGGGACTCAGCGACGCACCGTTGCTATTCAATTTCGAACACGAATCGTCGGAAAATCTCACCTACATTCCGATGATCGTGCGTTTCAATCTCGACCGCTTCGGCTTGCGGATCTCGCTCGAGCAGTGGCAGCTGCTGCCGCTCGAGGATCGCCGGCTGCTCGCGCGCTTTCCGGCCGACGACGACACGGCGATCGAACCGAACTTCGACCATGCGCTGTTCGAGATGCTGCGCACGCACGCGAATCTCGAGCCGTCGTGGTTTCAGCCGGAAGAGCAGCCGGCGTGGCGCACGACCGACGCGGTGCCCGATGCGCTCGCGCAGCAGTGCGCACTGGCCGGGCTGCCGGTGCCGGCCGTCGCGCAATGGCAGCAGCTCGCGCCGTTCCAGCGCTACGTGCTGATGAAGCTGTCGCGCAAGCCGACGCTCAATCACGACTTCGTGCCGGCGATGCGCGAGTTCGGGCTGACCGCCACGCACTGAGCGGTCGCGCCCGGCGCCGGCGTGCCGGCCCGCGCGCGCGTTACAGCGCGGGCAGCGGCCGCGGCTTGCGGTCCGGGCCCGTCGCGACGTACGTGAGCGTCGCTTCCGTGACCTTCACGACTTCGCCCATCAGGCGCATGCGCTGCGCGTACACCTCGACGTCCACCGTGACCGAGGTGTTGCCGGTGCGCGTGATCGTCGCGTAGAAGCTCAGCAGATCGCCGACGAACACCGGCTGCTTGAACACGAACGAATTGACCGCGACCGTCGCGACGCGCCCGTTTGCGCGCTGGCTGGCCGGAATCGATCCGGCGATGTCGACCTGCGACATGATCCAGCCGCCGAACACGTCGCCGTGGACGTTCGCGTCGTGCGGTTGCGGGACGACACGCAGCGCCGGCTGCTTCTGCGGGAGTTCGAGGGTCGGTTCGGTCATGGCGGGGCTTTCATCCTGTAAGAAATAGGCCGCCCGCGCGCCGCCGGCCTGCGAGGCCGCCGGCAGCGGCGCGAAGCGGCTTCTGCGACAATACGACGTCCGCAAATTGTACGAGAAAGTGCGCGATCCGGCCGTCGCTCGGCGCCCGGCACCGCCGCCCGTTCCTTCCCCCATGCGCCGATATTCCGCTTCCGGCGAGCCCGCGCCGGCTCCGACCGGGCCCCGCAACGACTGGCAGACGATCCGTTCACTGCTGCCGTATCTCGCGACCTACAAGCTACGCGTCGCGCTCGCGCTCGCGTGCCTGATCGGCGCGAAAGTCGCGAACCTCGGCGTGCCGATCGTGATGAAGCGCATCGTCGATCATCTCGCGTCCGTGCAGCAGCTGACCGCGCTCGGCCGCGCCGAGCAGTCGGCCGGCATCGTGCTCGCGGGCGGCGTCGGGCTGCTCGTGATCGCGTATGCGCTCGTGCGGCTGTCGACGTCGCTGTTCACCGAGCTGCGCGAAATCCTGTTCTCGAAAGTCACCGAAAGCGCGGTGCGTCGGCTCGCGCTGCAGGTGTTTCGCCATCTGCATGGACTGTCGCTGCGCTTTCACCTCGAGCGGCAGACGGGCGGCATGTCGCGCGATATCGAGCGCGGCACGCGCGGCATCCAGCAACTGATCTCGTATTCGCTGTACAGCATCTTGCCGACGCTCGTCGAGGTCGGGCTCGTGCTCGGCTTCTTCGTCGTCAAGTACGACGCGTATTACGCGTACGTGACGTTCGCGGCGCTGATCGCCTACATCGTGTTCACCGTGAAGGTCACGAACTGGCGCACGCACTTTCGCCGCACGATGAACGAGCTCGATTCGCGGGCCAACTCGCGCGCGATCGATTCGCTGATCAACTACGAAACGGTCAAGTATTTCGGCAACGAGGAGTGGGAGGCGCAGCGCTACGACGAGAACCTCAAGCGCTACCGCCAGGCCGCGATCCGTTCGCAGAACTCGCTGTCGCTGCTGAACTTCGGTCAGCAGGCGATCATCGGCACGGGGCTCGTGTTCATCCTCTGGCGCGCGACGCAAGGCGTGCTCGCCGGCAAGCTGACGCTCGGCGATCTCGTGCTGATCAACACGTTCATGCTGCAGCTGTACATTCCGCTGAACTTCCTCGGCGTCGTGTACCGCGAGCTGAAGCAGAGCCTCACCGACATGGATCGCATGTTCGGCCTGCTGTCGGCCGCGAAGGAAGTCGCCGATCGTCCCGATGCGCGGCCGCTCGCGGTGGCCGGCGCGCAGGTGCGCTTCGAGCACGTGAATTTCGCCTACGAGCCGGCGCGGCCGATCCTGCACGACGTGACGTTCACGATCGAGGCCGGCACGACGACCGCGGTGGTCGGGCACAGCGGGTCGGGCAAGTCGACGCTGTCGCGTCTGCTGTTCCGCTTCTACGATCTCGATCGCGCGTCGGGCGGTGCGATCCGGATCGACGGGCAGGATATCCGCGACGTCACGCAGGACTCGTTGCGCGCGTCGATCGGGATCGTGCCGCAGGACACCGTGCTGTTCAACGACTCGATCTACTACAACATCGCATACGGCCGGCCGAGCGCGACGCGCGACGAGGTGATCGCGGCCGCGCGCGCCGCGCATATCCACGACTTCATCGAAAGCTTGCCGAACGGCTATGACACGCCGGTCGGCGAGCGCGGGCTGAAGTTGTCGGGCGGCGAGAAGCAGCGTGTCGCGATCGCGCGCACGCTGCTGAAGAATCCGCCGATCCTGCTGTTCGACGAGGCGACGTCGGCGCTCGATTCGCGTTCGGAGCGCGCGATCCAGCACGAGCTCGACCAGATCGCGCGGCATCGGACGACGCTCGTGATCGCGCACCGGCTGTCGACGGTCGTGCATGCGCAGCAGATTCTCGTCATGGATCACGGCCGGATCGTCGAGCGCGGCACGCACGACGAACTCGTGCGCGCGGACGGGCTCTATGCGCAGATGTGGGCGCTGCAGCAGCAGCGCGCGGCCGCCGGCGACGAGGCGGCCGAAGCGGCGTGATTGCCGCCGTGCGTGGGCGGTGAAGCGCAGCGCCGTGCCCGTGCTTGCTTAGCGGCCCGCGGCGCGCAGCCGTGCGTCGAGTTCGTGCAGCTGCGCGGGCGTGCCGACGTTCTCCCAGATTCCCTCGTACAGTTCGCCGCTCGCGCGGCCGGCCTCGATGGCCGCGCGGTAGTACGGCGTCAGCGCGCGGCGCGTGCCGCGCGCGAGATCGCGGAACATCCGCGTGTCGTACAGCCCGATGTTGCCGAATGTGAGGCGCGCGGCGCCGTCGAGCGTCAGGCGCCCGTCGTCGCCGAGCGCGAAATCGCCGGCCGGGTGGAACGGCGGGTTCGGCACCATCACGAGGTGCAGCGCGGGCGCGTCGAGTTCGGCCATCCGCGCGGCGCGCGGCGCGAGCGTGCGGTAATCGAACGCGCAGAACACGTCGCCGCTGACGGCGACGAACACCGTCGGCCGGCCGTCGCGCTCGAGCAGCGGCAGCGCCTGTGCGATGCCGCCGGCCGTCTCGAGCGCTTCGCCTTCGGCCGAGTACACGAGCCGCACGCCCCAGCGCGCGCCGTCGCCGAGCGCCTGCTCGATCTGCGCGCCGAGCCATGCATGGTTGATCACGATCGTCTCGATGCCGGCCTGCGCGAGCCGCTCGATCTGCCAGACGATCAGCGGCTTGCCGCCCGCTTCGAGCAGCGGTTTCGGGCAGGTGTCGGTCAACGGGCGCATGCGTTCGCCGCGTCCGGCGGCGAAGATCATCGCCGTGGTCAGAAAGGTGCTCATGTTCGGCAGCGTGGTGGTCGGGCGGTCAGAACGTATAGGCGACGTCGTCGGTGCGGCCCTCGAGCTCGTCGAGCAGCTTCGCGAACGGCGCGAGCGGACGGTAGCGCAGCGCGACCTTGCGCGCGTAGCCGAGGAAGCGCGGCAGGTCGTTCAGGTAGTGCGGCTTGCCGTCGCGATAGTTGATGCGCGCGAACAGCCCGAGCACCTTGATATGGCGCTGCAGGCCGATCCATTCGAGCTGGCGGTAGAACTCGCCGAAATCGGGATCGACGGGCAGGCCGGCCTTCTTCGCCTTTTCCCAGTAGTAGGCGAAGCAGTCGAGCTCGAATTCCTCGTCCCAGCTGATGAACGCGTCGCGCAGCAGCGACACGACGTCGTAGGTCAGCGGCCCGTAAACGGCGTCCTGGAAGTCGAGGATGCCCGGATTCGGCTCGCAGACCATCAGGTTGCGCGGCATGAAGTCGCGCAGCATGAAGCCCTGCGGCTGCGCGTGCGCGCTCGCGACCAGCAGCGCGAAGGTGCGCTTGAGCGTGCCGCGCATCGCGTCGGTGACGGGCTTGCCGAGATGGCGGCCGATGAACCACTCGGGCATCAGCTCCATTTCGCGGCGCAGGAACGCTTCGTCGAACGGCGGCAGCACGTCGGGCTTCGACGTGAGCTGGAAGCGGATCAGCGCGTCGAACGCATCGCGCATCAGCGGCCGCGCGGCGACCGGATCGGCCGGGTCGAGCACCGAGATGTACGACGTGCGGCCGAGGTCGGTCACGAGCATGAAACCGGCGTCGAAATCGTGCGCCAGCACCTCGGGCACATGGTCGCCGGCCGCCGCGAGCAGCTGCGCGACCTGCACGAACTCGCGGCATTTCTCGGGCGGCGGCGCGTCGACGGCGATCAGCGAGCCGCCGGCGCTCGCGGCCGACGCGACGCGGAAATAGCGGCGGAAACTGGCGTCGGACGATGCCGGCGCGAGCGTGGAGAGATCGAGTGCGTAGCGATCGGCGAGCGGGCGCAGCCAGGCGGCGAGCGCGTCGAGGCGGGCGTCGGGATGAGCGGCGGTGGATGGGGGCGTCATGAAACTCGGCGGAGGGGGGAACGTCTTGCCATATAATACCCCACGACTTTTTTGACGCGCCCCGCGTCAGCTTCCGCCGTGCAGGCCCGTCGCCTGTCGCGCCGTCCGCCCGATCGCCTCCCCGGTTTGCGCTCAGCCGCAGTCGCGGTTCGACGGCGCAGGCAGCCGTGCGTCGAAGGCGCCGTTGACAAGGGGCGATTCGCCAAACGATAGATGCCGCCCAAACCGCTATTCCCGAATGTCTTCCCCGCTGACGGGGCGCCGCGCAAACGGCGGCTCGCGCTTGCACTGCTGGCCGTGCCCGGCCTCGTGCCGGCCGTGTCGCACGCGCAGCTGACGGGCGCGGCCGCGCAGCCGCAGCCGCTCGATTCGCCGTGGGATCTGCGTCTCGCGCCGCAGCTCGAGGAACATCCGCTGAAGGACGGCGCGAAGCCCGCCGCGTTCGTGATCGCCGACCACACGAGCGGCACGGCCGAGCAGGACATGGCCGCGAAAGGCTCGGCCGAACTGCGGCGCGGCGACGCGGTCGTGAAAGCCGACGCGATCCACTACGATCAGGATACCGACATGGCCGATGCATACGGCCAGGTCAGGGTGATCAACGGCGGCACGTCGTTCGCGGGCCCCGAAGCGCACCTGAAGATCGAGGCGAGCCAGGGCTTCATGGCGGCGCCGAAGTATCACTTCAACGTGACGGGCGGCTCCGGCAGCGCCGAGCGCGTCGACATGCTCGACAGCGAGCGCTCGGTGTTCGTGAACGGCACGTACACCGCGTGCGCGTGCGCCACGCATCCCGCGTGGTACATCAAGGGCAGCCGCTTCGACTTCGACACGGGCGCCGACGAAGGTACCGCGCGCAACGGCGTGCTGTTCTTCCAGGGCGTGCCGATCTTCGCGAGCCCGTGGATGACGTTCCCGCTGTCGGGCGATCGCAGAAGCGGCCTGCTGCCGCCGACGTTCTCGATGAACTCGAACAACGGGTTCGAGCTGTCGCTGCCGTACTACTTCAACATCGCGCCGAACCGCGACCTGACGATCACGCCGCGCATCATCTCGCGGCGCGGCGTGCAGACCGAAGCGACGTTCCGCTATCTGTCGCCGACGTACTCGGGCACGTTCACCGCGAACTACCTGCCGGACGACCGGCTCGCGCACCGCAACCGCTACGCGATCTACTGGCAGCACCAGCAGAACTTCGGCGGCGGCTTCGGCGGCTACGTCTACTACAACAAGGTCTCGGACAATACCTATCCCGAAGACCTTGGGTCGATGAACCAGTTCATCAACGGGACGCAGACGCTCTATCAGCAGGAAGCGGGCCTCACGTACAACAAGGGCCCGTGGTCGGTGCTCGCGCGCTACCAGCACTGGCAGACGCTGCCGCCGTCGATCGCGCCGTACAGCCGCGAGCCGCAGTTGAATGTGAAGTACACGAAGTACAACGTCGGCGGCTTCGACTTCGGCGCGGAAGCCGACTACTCGCGGTTCCGCATCACGACCGCCGACTCGACGCAGGGCGACCGGATCGTCTTCAACCCGTACATCGCGTACGGCGTGTACGGCCCCGGCTACTTCGTCGTGCCGAAGGTGCAGTACCACTTCGCGTCGTACGACCTGAACTACCTGTCGTCGAGCACGCCGAACAGCCCGAAGCGCTTCACCGAATCGATTCCGACCGTCAGCTTCGACACCGGGCTGATCTTCGACCGCTCGGTGCGCCTGTTCGGCCAGGACTTCATCCAGACGCTCGAGCCGCGGCTCTACTACGTGTATACGCCGTACCGCGACCAGTCGAACGCGCCGCTGTTCGATACCGCGGAATCCGACTTCGGCCTCGCGGAGATCTACCAGCCGAACACGTTCGTCGGCAACGACCGCGTCGCGGACGCGAACCGGATCACGGCCGGCCTGACCTCGCGCTTCATCGATCCGCGCACCGGCGACGAGCGCGCGCGCTTCGTCATCGCGCAGCAGTACTACTTCGCCGATCAGCGCGTGACGCTGAACACCGGGCAGTCCGCCGCGCAGGCGCGCCACTCCGACCTGATCGTCGGCGCTGCGCTGAAGCTCGGTTCGGGCTTCATGTCGGAAACGGCGTTCCAGTACAACCAGAACAACAACCAGCTCGTGAAGTCGAGCATCGGTTTCGGCTTCAGTCCCGGCGAGCGCAAGGTCATCAACGCCGCGTACCGCTACACGCGCGCCAGCACGACGCTCGACGGACAGCCGATCAACCAGTTCCTGGTGTCCGCGCAATGGCCGCTCACGCGGCGCCTGTACGCGGTCGGCCGCTTCAACTACGATCTGGCCGGCGACCGGCTTGTCGACGGTCTGCTCGGCTTACAATACGACGCGGATTGCTGGGCGCTCGGCGTCGGCGTGCAGCGGTTCGCCAACGGCGTGAATTCGTCCGGACAGCGGAACTCGTCGACGCGCTTCATGATGCAGCTCACGCTCAAGGGGCTGTCGACCGTCGACAACGGCCTCGTCGCGGCGTTCCGCGCCGGCGTGCCGGGCTACACGCCGCTGCCGTCGGCACCGCCGCCGATGTCCCGCTTCAGCAACTACGAGTAACGCGGCCTGTCTGACCGGTCAGCCGATTTCAATGGAGTATCAGTGGCAATGAAGAAAACCCTTCGTTTCGCGGCAGTCGTGTCCAGCCTCGCCGCGTCCGCCGCGCTGCTCGCCGCCGCGCCGGCCGCGGCGCAGGCGCTCGGTTCGCAAGGCGCGCAGCTCGCCGACGAAGTCGTCGCGGTCGTCAACAACGACGTCATCACGGGCCGCGAACTCGACCAGCGCGTCGGCCTGATCTCGCGTCGGCTGCAGCAGCAGAACGCGCCCGTGCCGCCGATCGACCAGTTGCGCGCGCAGGTGCTGAACCAGATGGTGCTCGAGCGCATCCAGGTGCAGAAGGCGAAGGACGACGGGATCCGCGTCGACGACGCGACGGTGCAGGCCACGCTGCAGCGCCTCGCGCAGGCGAACGGGATGACGCTCGACCAGTATCGCTCGCGTCTCGAAGCGCAAGGCGTGCCCTGGAGCATCTTCACGGCCGATGCGCGTACCGAACTGATGCTGTCGAAGCTGCGCGAGCGCGAGGTCGACAGCAAGATCACCGTGTCGGACGCCGAAGTCGCAAGCTACATCGCGAGCCAGCGCGGGCCGAACGCCTCGCAGCAGCAGGACCTGCGCTTCCAGCACATCTTCATCAAGGCGCCGACCAACGCGCCGCAGACGCAGATCGAAGCCGCGCAGAAGAAGGCCGAGGCGCTGCTGCAGCAGGCGACGTCGGGTGCCGATTTCGAGAAGCTCGCGAAGAACAATTCGGAAGCCGACGATGCGAAGAAGGGCGGCGATCTCGGCTTCAAGTCGCCGAGCGCGCTGCCGGCCGACGTCGTCGACGCCGCGGCGAAGCTGCGTCCGGGGCAGGTCAACCCGACGCTGATCCGCGTGCCGGACGGCTTCGAGATCATCCGCCTCGTCGATCGCCGGCAGAGCCAGGGTGCGACGGCCGCGGCGCCGAAGATCGTGCAGACGCACGTGCGCCACATCCTGCTGCGCGTCGGCGAAGGCAAGTCCGAAGGGCAGGCGCGCCAGCAACTGATCGACATCCGCCGGCAGATCGAGGCCGGCGGCGACTTCGAGAAGTTCGCGCGTACCTATTCGCAGGACGGTTCCGCGTCGCAGGGCGGCGATCTCGGCTGGATCAGCCCCGGCGAGACGGTGCCCGAATTCGAGCGCGCGATGAACGCGCTGCAGGACGGCCAGATCAGCCAGCCCATTCGTACCGAGTACGGCTATCACCTGATCCAGGTCGTCGGCCGCCGCGAAGCGGAAGGCTCAGTGCAGCAGCAGATGGACATCGCGCGTCAGGCGATCGGCCAGCGCAAGGCCGAGCAGGCGTACGCGGACTGGCTGCGCGAACTGCGCGATTCGTCCTACGTGCAGTACAAGATCGGCGGCCTGCCGTCGAACTGAGCCGACGATGAGCGCGCGCGCCTTGCAGATCGCGATCACGACCGGCGAGCCGGCCGGCGTCGGTCCGGAGCTGACCGTGCAGGCGCTGCGCGACGCCGGCGAGCGCTGGCCCGATGCGCAGTTCACGGTGCTTGGCGACGCCGCGCTGCTCGAAGCGCGCGCGGCGGCCGTCGGCGCCGACTGGGCCGCGCTGGTCGGCGGTTCGCGCGTGTCGATCGCGCATCATGCGCTCGCGGCGCCCGCGCATGCGGGCCGGCTCGACGCGGCGAACGGCCGCTACGTGCTGGCGCTGCTCGATGCGGCGATCGATGGCGCCGTGGCCGGCCGCTACGACGCGATCGTCACCGCGCCGCTGCAGAAGAGCACGATCAACGATGCCGGCGTGCCGTTCACCGGCCATACCGAATATCTGGCCGAGCGCACGCATACGGCGCGCGTCGTGATGATGCTCGCGGGCACCGGCGCGACGCCGCTGCGCGTCGCGCTCGCCACGACGCATCTGCCGCTGAAGGACGTGTCGGCCGCGCTGACGATCGACGGGCTCGTCGAGACGCTCGCGATCATCGACCGCGACCTGCGGCGCGACTTCGGGCTCGCCAGGCCGCGGATCCTCGTGACGGGCCTCAATCCGCATGCGGGCGAAAACGGTTATCTCGGCCGCGAGGAAATCGACGTGATCGCACCGGCGCTCGCGCGCGCCCGGGCGCAGCAGATCGACGCGCGCGGCCCGTATCCGGCCGACACGCTGTTCCAGCCGCGCTATCTCGCCGACGCCGACTGCGTGCTCGCGATGTTCCACGATCAGGGGCTGCCGGTACTGAAATACGCGACGTTCGGCGAAGGCATCAACGTGACGCTCGGGCTGCCGATCATCCGCACGTCGGTCGACCACGGCACCGCGCTCGACCTCGCCGGCACCGGCCGCGCCGATCCCGGCAGCATGATCGCGGCGCTCGATACGGCCGTGACGATGGCGCGGCATCGGCGCGCGGCCTGACGCGGCATGCCTGACCCGGCCCGGCCTGGCGCGGCCAGTGTCGCTCGCGGCCGCCGCTTCCTTACTCATCGCATTTTTGGTTTTTTCTTCAGCCGATGTCGAACAGCAGACAGCATCAAGGCCATTTCGCGCGCAAGCGCTTCGGGCAGAACTTCCTCGTCGATCATGGCGTGATCGACTCGATCGTCGCGACGATCGCCCCCGCGCGCGGCCAGCGGATGGTCGAGATCGGCCCCGGGCTCGGCGCGCTGACCGAGCCGCTGATCGCGCGGCTCGCGACGCCCGAAACGCCGCTGCATGCAGTCGAGCTCGATCGCGACCTGATCGCGCGTCTGAAGCAGCGCTTCGGCGCCTTGCTCGAACTGCATGCGGGCGATGCGCTGGCGTTCGACTTCCGCTCGCTCGCCGCGCCCGGCGATGCGCCGTCGCTGCGGATCGTCGGCAATCTGCCGTACAACATCTCGAGCCCGCTGCTGTTTCATCTGATGACGTTCGCGGACGTCGTCGTCGATCAGCACTTCATGCTGCAGAACGAAGTCGTCGAGCGGATGGTCGCGGAGCCCGGCACGAAGGCGTTTTCGCGGCTGTCGGTGATGCTGCAGTATCGCTACGTGATGGACAAGCTGATCGACGTGCCGCCCGAGTCGTTCCAGCCGCCGCCGAAGGTCGATTCGGCGATCGTCCGGATGATTCCGTACGCGCCGCACGAGTTGCCGGACGTCGATCCGGTGCTGCTCGGCGAAATCGTGACGGCCGCGTTCTCGCAGCGCCGCAAGATGCTGCGCAATACGCTCGGCGATTATCGCGAGACGATCGATTTCGACGCGCTCGGCTTCGATCTCGCGCGACGCGCGGAGGACGTCAGCGTTGCCGAATACGTCGGCGTCGCGCAGGCGCTCGCGGCCGCGCGCAACGCGCAGTGATGCGGTGATGCCGTGACGCGCGGCGATGCGCGTGCGGTGTTCCCGCACCGCATCGAACGGCGCGCGTGCTTCGATCGCGGCGTTGGGGCTGATTACATGCGCCGGCGCGTCGGCGCATTGACGAGCGCGATGCCGGTCAGCACGAGCGCGGCCGCCGACATGAAGCGCCAGCCTACCGATTCGCCGAGCAGCAGCACGCCGAACGCGACGCCGAACAGCGGCGACAGGAACGTGAACACCGACAGCCGCGATGCGCTGTAGCGCGTGAGCAGCCAGAACCACGACAGGTAGCTGACGAACGCGACGATCACCGATTGATACGCGAGGCTTGCCACGGCGACCGGCGTCACATGCGCGAACGATGCCTGGCCGAGCAGCACGGCGAGCGCGACGAGCACGACCGCCGACACCGCGAGCTGGTAGAACAGCGTCTTGCTCGCGCTCGCGCGGGCGAGCGACGTCGAGCGCACGACCACCGTCGTCGCGGCCCACATCGCGCCGCCGAGGATGCCGAGCGCATCGCCGGCAAGCCCGGCCAGCACCGATGCGCCGGGCGCGAGCGGTTTCAGGAAGCCGTCCGCGAATGCGAGCGCGATGCCGGCGAACGCGATGCCGACACCCGCCCACTGCACGCGCTGCAGCCGCTCGCCGGGCGCGAACAGATGCAGGCCGAGTGCGGTGAAGCACGGTGCGGTGTAGAGGAAGATCGCCATATGCGACGCGCTCGTCAGCGTGAGCCCGAAGAACACGCAGATGAATTCGCCGGCGAACAGCGCGCCGGCTGCGAGACCGGCGCCGAACGTGCCGTCCGCGCGGAACAGCGGTGTGCCGCGCGAGCGCGCCCAGGCCCACAGCAGCAATGCGGCGATCACCGAGCGCAGCCCGGCCTGGAAGATCGGCGGGATCGCCGCGTTCGTGCTCTTGATCGCGACTTGCTGAAAACCCCAGATCGCGCACAGCAGCAGCATCAGACCGACGGCGCGCGCATCGAGCGCGCGACGCGCGGGTGCGGCGGCAAGCGCGTTCATCGGCGTACCTCGGCGCCGCGCATGCGCGGCTCGGGACAGGCAGGGCGGGCGGCGCGTCGTGCGCGCTCGAATCGACGGTATCGCACGGCGGTGTGAGCGGAGTGGGGATGATCGCGCGGTAAGGGCGCGGCCTGGATGTTTCGGTATCGGAGGCCGTGCCCGCTTTTGGTGCGCGGTGCTGCGATGTTACCCGATCGGTGCGCCGGCAGGCAGGGGCGCTTTCCCGATGAAGCGGCGGATGGGGGCGGTCCTTGTCGTGCGTGCCTCGCCGGCCGCACCTCGCCGGCCGCACCTCGCCGGCCGCGCCTGGCCGGCCGCACCTCGCCGGCCACGCCCAACGCATTTCCCACGACTCTGGTAGAGTTTCCGGTTCAGGAAAGTCCCCACAGGAGTACACCCCATGCGTTTGTTGCACACGATGCTGCGAGTCGGCGATCTCGACCGTTCGATCAAGTTCTACACCGAATTGCTCGGCATGAAGCTGCTGCGTCGCGAGGACTATCCGGAAGGCAAGTTCACGCTCGCGTTCGTCGGCTATGAAGCGGAAAGCACCGGCACCGTGATCGAGCTGACCCACAACTGGGACACGCCGTCCTACGATCTCGGCAACGGTTTCGGCCATCTGGCCATCGAAGTCGACGATGCATACGCGGCCTGCGAGAAGATCAAGGCGCAAGGCGGCAAGGTCACGCGCGAAGCGGGCCCGATGAAGCACGGCACGACCGTGATCGCGTTCGTCGAGGATCCGGACGGCTACAAGATCGAGTTCATCCAGAAGAAGACGCACTGAGCGTCGGACGGGCCGCGACGCGTGTCGCGGCACGCGAACGGGCGGTGCAGGGCGACCTGCATCGCCCGTTTTGCATCGCGCGCCGCGCCGCATCACAGCGACGGCAGCAACTCCGGCGGGTGATGCTTGAGCGTATGCCGCGCTTCGCGGAACTCGGGGAAGATCGATTCGACCGTCTGCCAGAATGCCGGGCTGTGATTCATCTCGCGCAGATGCGAGAGCTCGTGCGCGACGACGTAGTCGATGATCGACATCGGGAAATGGATCAGCCGCCAGTTCAGGCGGATCTTGCCGTCGCTCGAGCAACTGCCCCAGCGCGTCGCGGCCGACGACAGCGCGACCATCGAATACGTGACGCCGAGCTTTTCCGCATACACCGCGAGGCGTTCGACGAAGATCCGTTTCGCTTCGCCCTGCAGCCAGCCCTGCACGCGATCCTTGATCTGCTGCGCGTCGGCCTGCGCGGGCAGCGGCAGCGACAGCCGCTGCGCGAGCGCGTCGAACGCGACGGCGCCCGCACCGAGTGCGATCGTGATCGTCTTGCCGAGATACGGCAGCTGCGCGCCGTCGCGCCAGTCGATCTGCGGCAGCGCGCGCTGTTCGGTGCGCGTTTTCCATTCCGCGAGCTTCGCGAAAATCCAGCGCTGCTTCTCCGCGATCGCGGCCTCGATGTCGGCGAGCGTGACCCAGCGCGGCGCGGTGATCGACAAGCCGCTGCCGTCGATCGTGAAGCCGATCGTGCGCCGTGCGGAACGCTTCAGCCGGTATTCGAGGACGCGGCTGTCGAGCGCGAGCGTGCGGATGCGCGAGCGGTCGGGCGCGGGCGCCGTGTCGGGCGGCGCGAGCGGGGCGATCGGCGACGCGGGCGCAGCGTCGGGCGGCGCCGGCGGCGACACGGGTGCCGAAGGCGCAGCGGCCGGCCCGTCGAAGAGCGGCAGGTCGAGCTGGCGATGATCGAGTGCCACGACGGCGGGTCGTGGCCGCGGACGCTTCTTCATCAGTTCGCTTCGTTTTGTCGTACGCAACGGCGGCTGTCCGGACGAATCAGACACGTGCCGCGTCGCGCGTGTCGGCGTTGCCCGCCTGTCGATAGGCATCGGGATCGATGCGGCGCATTTCCGCTTCGATCCACGCTTCGACGCGCGAGTTCAATACGTCGGGCGTGAGGCCGGTCACGTCGATCGGCTTGCCGATCGATACCGTGACGACGCCCGGATACTTCGTGAACGAGTTGCGCGGCCATACATGACCGGCATTGTGCGCGATCGGCACGACGGCGGTGCCGGTTTCGATCGCGAAGCGCGCGCCGCCCGTCTTGTACTTGCCCTGCTTGCCGACCGGCGTGCGCGTGCCTTCGGGGAACATGATCACCCACGCGCCTTCGGCGAGACGCTTCTTGCCCTGCCGGATCACCGAGTCGAACGCGTGTTTGCCTTCCTTGCGGTTGATGTGGACCATGTGCAGCATGCCGAGCGCCCAGCCGAAGAACGGCACGTACAGCAACTCGCGCTTGAACACGTAGCAAAGCGGCTTGGGCATCAGCGCCGGAAACGCGAGCGTCTCCCACGCCGACTGGTGCTTGGACAGCAGCACGGCCGGACCGTCCGGCAGGTTCTCCAACCCTTCGATCCGGTAGCGGATGCCGTTCAGCCAGCGCACGACCCAGAGCGTCGACTTGCACCAGCCGGCCGCCATCCAGTAGCGCGCGTCGGGGCGCAGGAACGGAAACGCGATGAAGCATGCGGTCGCATACGGCACCGTGTACACGATGAAATAGATCAGCAGCAGCAGCGAACGGACGAAGCGCATCGGCGTGAGTGTAGCGTTGGGGAGGATGCGCGCGGCGGCCGCATCACTCGTAATCGTGTGAAAGGAAATCGAGCGCGAACGCACGCAGGTCGTCGTGGACCTTCGTGCCCGGCGGCAGCCCGCCCGCGGCGAGCGTCTTCTTGCCCTTGCCGGTCAGCACGAGGTGCGGCTGGAAGCCGACCGCGACGCCGGCCAGCAGGTCGCGCAGCGTATCACCGACGACGGGCGTGTGATCGGGATCGATCTCGAAACGCTCGGCGATCATCTGCATCATGCCGGGCTTCGGCTTGCGGCACTCGCAGTGATCCTCGGACGTGTGCGGGCAGAAGAACACCGCGTCGATGCGCGCGCCGACCGCGGCCGCCGCGCGATGCATCTTCAAATGCATCGCGTTGAGCGCGGCCATGTCGAACAGCCCGCGGCCGATGCCGGACTGGTTGGTCGCGACGACCACGCGATAGCCGGCATGGTTCAGCCGTGCGATCGCCTCGAACGCGCCGGGCAGCGCGATCCACTCGTCGGGCGTCTTGATGAACGCGTCCGAATCGACGTTGATCACGCCGTCGCGATCGAGGACGACGAGCTTGCGGTTGGGGCTGGTCGGCATCGTGCGGCCCTTATGCGGCGAGCTTCGAGATGTCGGCGACGCAGTTCATCTGCTGATGCAGGGCGGACAGCAGCGCCAGACGGTTCGCGCGCAGCGCCGGATCGTCGGCGTTGACCATCACGTCGTTGAAGAACGTATCGACCGGCGCACGCAGCGCGGCGAGCGCCGACAGCGCGCCCGTGTACGCGCGTGCCTCGAGCTGCGACTGCACGTGCGGCGTCACGGCCGCGAGCTGTTCGTGCAGCGCCTTCTCGGCCGCCTCGACGAGCAGCGTCGGCTGCACGGCGCCGTTCGCGCCGCCTTCCGATTTCTTCAGGATGTTCGAGATCCGCTTGTTCGCGGCCGCGAGCGCTTCGGCTTCCGCGAGACGCGTGAATTCGCGCACCGCGTCGAGGCGCGCGACGAGATCGTCGAGGCGCGTCGGGTTCAGGCTCAGCACCGCGTCGACTTCGCCGGCCGAGTAGCCGCGCTCGCGCAGCAGGCCGCGCAGGCGGTCCATGAAGAACGCGACGATCGCGTCGGTCGATTCCGCGACGCCCGGCACGCCTTCGAAGCGCGCGTACGCGGTGCGCAGCAGCGACACCAGATCGAGCGGCAGCTGCTTCTCGATCAGCAGGCGCAGCACGCCGAGCGCGTGGCGGCGCAGCGCGAACGGATCCTTCTCGCCGGTCGGCGCGAGGCCGATGCCCCAGATGCCGACGATCGTTTCGAGCTTGTCCGCGAGCGCGACGGCCGTCGACACCGGCGTGGTCGGCAGCGTGTCGCCCGAGAAGCGCGGCTGGTAGTGCTCGGCGCACGCGAGCGCGACATCGTCGGGCTCGCCGTCGTGGCGCGCGTAATACGTGCCCATCGTGCCCTGCAGTTCCGGGAACTCGCCGACCATGTCGGTCAGCAGGTCGGCCTTCGCGAGGCGTGCGGCGCGCTTCGCATGCGCGACGTCGGCGCCGATCGCGGGCGCGATCTCGCCGGCCAGCGCTTCGAGGCGCTCGACGCGCGCCAGCGCCGAGCCGAGCTTGTTGTGATAGACGACGTTTGCGAGCAGCGGCACGCGCGCGGCGAGCGGCTTCTTCTTGTCCTGCTCGAAGAAGAACTTCGCATCGGCGAGGCGCGGACGCACGACGCGCTCGTTGCCCTCGACGATTTCGCCGGGCGTCTTCGTCTCGATGTTCGACACGATCAGGAAGCGCGAGCGCAGCTTGCCGCCGATGTCGGTCAGCGCGAAATACTTCTGGTTCGTCTGCATCGTGAGGATCAGGCATTCCTGCGGCACCTGCAGGAATTCGTCCTCGAAGCGGCACGGATAGACGACCGGCCATTCGACGAGCGACGTCACCTCATCGAGCAGCGCATCGGGCATCACGACCGTGTCGCCGTTCGCATGCTCGTTCAGCTGCGTGCGGATCGTTTCCTTGCGATCGCCGAAATGCGCGATCACGCGGCCCTTGTCGCGCAGCGTCTCGGCGTACGCGCTCGCATGCCGGATCGCGACGAGCCCGTCGGACAGGAAGCGATGGCCGAGCGTCGTGTCGCCGGCGTCGATGCCGAACGCGGTGACGGGAACGACGCGATCGTCGTGCAGCACCGTCAGCCGATGCACGGGACGCACGAACTGCACGTCGCTGCCGTCCGGGCGCTGATAGGTCATGACCTTCGGGATCGGCAGCTTCGCGAGCGTCTCGTCGAGCGCGGCCTGCAGCCCGTCGGCGAGCGTCGCGCCGGCGGCCGAATAGTTGATGAAGAACGCTTCGGCCTTGCCGTCCTGCGCGCGTTCGAGCTCGGCGATCGTCAGGTTCGGATGGCCGAGCGCCGCGAGCTTCTTCGCGAGCGGGGCGGTCGGATTGCCTTGCGCGTCGAGTGCGACCGATACCGGCAGCACCTTTTCGCGCACCTGGCGGTCCGGTGCGACCGCGCGCACGTTCTGCACGACGACCGCGAGGCGGCGCGGCGTCGCATAGCGTTCGAACACGAGCTCGCCTTCGACGAGATCGCGCGCGGCGAGGCGTTGCGCGAGGCCTTCGGCAAATGCGTCGCCGAGGCGCGCGAGGGCCTTCGGCGGCAGCTCTTCGGTCAGCAGCTCGACGAGGAGGGGGGCGGGATGATTGTGCGTCATGGTGTGAAGAAATCTCGTCTCGTCAGTCCTGATCGATCTTGCGTTCGACCTTCAGCGGCGGCGCCCACGCCGGCTGCGCGGCATCCTGGGCATCGGTGGTGAGGCCCGGCACGCCCGGCGGGTTGCCGAGCATCGGGAAGCCGAGCTTCTCGCGCGAGTCGTAGTACGCCTGCGCGACGAGACGCGACAGCGCGCGGATGCGGCCGATGTACGCCGCACGCTCGGTGACCGAGATCGCGCCGCGCGCATCGAGCAGGTTGAACGTGTGGCCGGCCTTCAGCACGAGCTCGTACGCGGGCAGCGCGAGCTGCGCTTCGATCATCCGCTTCGCTTCCGCTTCGTAGCTGTTGAAGAACGTGAACAGCAGATCGACGTTCGCGTACTCGAAGTTGTACGTCGACTGCTCGACTTCGTTCTGGTGATAGACGTCGCCGTACGTAAGGCGGCGGATCTCGGGGCCGTTCGGACCCTGTTCCTCCCACTCGGTCCAGATCAGGTCGTATACGTTCTCGACCTTCTGCAGGTACATCGCGAGGCGCTCGAGGCCGTACGTGATCTCGCCGAGCACCGGCTTGCAGTCGAGGCCGCCGACCTGCTGGAAGTACGTGAACTGCGTGACTTCCATCCCGTTCAGCCACACTTCCCAGCCGAGGCCCCACGCGCCGAGCGTCGGGTTTTCCCAGTCGTCCTCGACGAAGCGGACGTCGTTCTGCTTCAGATCGAAGCCGAGCGCTTCCAGCGAGCCGAGGTACAGGTCGAGGATGTTCTCCGGCGCCGGCTTGAGCACGACCTGGTACTGGTAGTAGTGCTGCAGCCGGTTCGGATTCTCGCCGTAGCGGCCGTCCTTCGGGCGGCGCGACGGCTGCACGTAAGCGGCGCGCCACGGCTCGGGGCCGACCGCGCGCAGGAACGTGTGGACGTGCGACGTGCCCGCGCCGACTTCCATGTCGATGGGCTGGAGCAGAGCGCAACCCTGCTGGTCCCAGTAGGACTGCAGCGTCAGGATGATTTGCTGAAACGTAAGCATGAAGAGCCTTCGTGGCGCTGGCGCTCCGTTGCGGGCGGCGTTCCGGGCAGGGCCCGGAGGGGCGGCTCGCGCGGCGGCGCGGCTTGTTAGTGTGCTGAAACGCGCAATTTTACCGGATCGGCGCGCAGATGCGGCCGGAACGCTGCCCGAGCGGGTCGGGCGGCCCGTACATGCGGTACGGCGCGCGTCGTTCGCGATCGTACGCGTGCGTTGCGCGGCAGTCGCGGCGTCGTGCCGCGCGGACGTTAAGATGCGCGTATTGCGGGGCGCGCATCGCGCATCCGACTGCCGATTCCGACTGCATGAACGATTCGAACGACCTCCTGATTCCGCTGCTCCCGCCGCTGACGGCCCTGCTCGAACGGGCCGCCGACGCGCAGTCGCGCGGCGAGCACGACGCGCGCGCGCTGTGGCTCGCCGCTGCGGCGCACCTTCATCCGGTCGACGCGGCCGCGCTGTCGCAACTGACGTCGGCGCTCGTCGCGCGGCAGCGCATCGGCGATGCGATCGCGCTGGCCGCATGCGCGGCGCGCGTGCACGCGGATGCCGCGGCGCACTTCAATCACGGCTATGCGCTGCAGATGGCGGGCCGCCATGCGGACGCCGTCGCGCCGTACCGCGCCGCGCTCGCGCTCGATCCCGACTGGCCGTCGCTGCGCAACAACCTCGCCATCGCGGTGCGGCTGTCGGGCGGCGCTCGCGCGGAAGAAATCGCGCTGCTCGAAGCGGCTGTGCACGCCGATGCGCGCGACGTGCAGGCGTGGATCAATCTCGTCGTCGCGCAGCTCGCGATGCGCAATCTCGACCGCGCGCTCGTCTGCGCGGCACGGCTCGTCGAACTGGCGCCGGACAATGCGCTCGCGATGAACAACGTCGCGATGGCGATGAAGGAGGCGCAGCGCTGGGACGACGCCGAGCGCTACGCGGCGCGCGCCAGTGAACTGGCGCCCGAGGATCCGTCGTACCGTTTCAACCTCGCGATCGTCCAGCTCGTGCGCGGCAATTACGCGGCCGGCTGGCGCGGGCACGAAGCGCGATGGGACGGCGCGGGCGAACTGCGCGGCCGGCGGCCGGCGCTGCCCGGCCCGCGCTGGCAGGGTGAGCCGCTCAAGGACAAGACGCTGTTGCTGTGGGGTGAGCAGGGCCTCGGCGACGTGCTGCAGTTCTGCCGCTTCGTCGCGCCGCTTGCCGAACGTGTGCACCGCGAGGGCGGCCGGCTCGTGTGGAATACCTTCCCGCCGCTCGGCACGCTGCTGCAGCGCAGCCTCGGCGCGCATGCCGACGAATTCGGCGCGGGCGGCGACATCGCGGCGCTGCCGGCGTTCGACTACGAAGTGCCGCTGATCGGACTGCCGCTGATGCTCGGAATGGAAGAGGACACGCTCGCGTCGTCGGTCCCGTACCTGCGGGCCGATGCGCGCGCCATCGGTGCGTGGCGCGCCCGCCTCGCGCGCGAGCAGCGGCTGAAAGTCGGCCTCGTGTGGACGGGCAGTGCCGGGCATCAGCGCAATCCGTTCCGGCGCGTCGGCATCGAACGATATGCGCATGCGTTTCGCGGGATCGACGGCGTCGCGTTCTATTCGCTGCAGCCGGGCGCGGATGCGGACGTCGCGGCCGCGCGCGCGAGCGGTTTCGCGATCGAGGACTGCACGTCCGAGCTGAAGAGTTTCGACGACACGGCCGCGTTCATCGGCGCGCTGGATCTCGTGATTACCGTTTGCACGTCGGTTGCGCATCTGGCCGGTGCGCTCGGCGCACGGACCTGGGTGCTGCTCGACGTGAATCCGCATTGGCCGTGGCTGCTCGAGCGCAGCGACAGTCCGTGGTATCCGACTGCGACGCTGTATCGGCAGCGCACGTTCGGCGACTGGCAACCGGTGATGGACGCGGTGGCGGGCGACTTGCAACAGCTGGCTGCGACGCAGCGGCACGCTACCTCGCCCGCGCGCTGACACTTGCGCGTGGGCCGCCACGCGTCGGCCGATTGCGCGGCTTCGTTGCGGCCTACTTGCGTCGCCGCAACCCGGGCCCGAACGTGAAGCCGAACGCGAGCAGCACGAGCGATACCACGAGCACGGTGACGTTGCCGCTCGTCACGTACGGCGTGAAACCGCTCGTGCCTTCGATGCGCACGTCGAGCGAGCCGATCGTGAACGGCTTCAACTGCCCGAGCACACGACCGTGCGCGTCGATCGCGGCCGTCATCCCCGTATTGGTCGCGCGCAGCATCGGCCGGCCCGTTTCGAGCGCACGCATCCGCGCGATCTGCAGATGCTGGTCGAGCGCGATCGTGTCGCCGAACCAGGCGAGATTCGTCACGTTGACGAGCACGCCGGGCGGCTGCGGATTGTCGCGGATCGTCGCGGCGATTTCCTCGCCGAAGATGTCCTCGTAGCAGATGTCGGCCATCACGGGCTGATTGCGCACGAGGAACGGCTTCTGCACCGGCGCGCCGCGCGCGAAATCGCCGAGCGGCATCTTCATCAGATCGACGAACCAGCGGAAGCCCCACGGAATGAATTCGCCGAAAGGCACGAGGTGATGCTTGTCGTAGTGATAGATGTCGCGCGAATTCGGCGTCACGCCGTACAGGCTGTTCGTGTAGTCGACGTAGCGGCCGTCCTCCGTCACCGACGCGCCGACCGCGCCGAACAGTACCGCCGAGCCCGTCGTGTCGCTGAACTTGCGGATCGCGACGGCGAACGGTTCGGGCAGTTCCTGGATCATCACCGCGATCGCGGTCTCCGGCGTGACGATCAGGTCGGCCGGCTTCTCGGTGATCATCTGCTGATACATCTTGATCGCCGCGTCGATACCGGCCTGCTCGAACTTGATGTCCTGCTTCACGTTGCCCTGCAGCAGCCGCACGGTGAGCGGCGCGTTCGCCGGTACCGTCCACGTCGCCTGCGACAGCGCGACGCCGACCGCGACCAGCGCGATCGCGACGGCAGCCGGCGCGACGACCCGCACGCGCGCGCGCGGTGCGGCGCCGGCCGCCGGCGACTGCGCCGGCCGCGCGGCCGCGAGCGCCTGCACGATCAGCGCGGCGAACAGCGCGAGCACCCAGCCGATACCGTATACGCCGACGACCGGCGCGAAGCCCGCGAACGGCCCGTCGACCTGCGGATAGCCGCTCGCAAGCCACGGGAAGCCGGTAAACACGGTGCCACGCAGCCACTCGCCGAGCGCCCACGCGCCGGCGAACGCGAACGCGCCGTGCCAGCTCGGCGAGAACGGCCGCGGATCGGGCGCGCGGCGATGCCATGCATGACCGGCGCAGAACGACCACAACCCGGCCGAGAACGCCGGATACAGCGACAGATACAGCGAGAACAGCACGAGCGCGCAGCCCGCGAGCGCCGCAGCCATCTCGCCGTACACGTGCATGCTGATGTAGAGCCACCAGATGCCGCTGATGAAGTTGCCGAAGCCGAACGCGCCGCCGGTCAGCGCGGCGCTGCGCCAGCTCGCCGTGCGCGTGAGCTGCGCGAAGAACCACACGAAGACGACGAGCTGCAGCCAGCCGCCGTGCGGCGTCGGTGCGAAGCACAGCGTGTTCGCCGCGCCGGCGAGCAGCGCGGCCGGATAGTGCCAGCGCGGCAACGCACGGCCGGGCGCCGACGCGGGAATGCCGCCAGCCGGGCGGGACGGGATCGGGTCGTCCATGTGAAGCGGAAGTGGGCGAAGCGGTTGGAAAGGGCGCGGCCGATGCGCGACGGTCGGATCAGTCCTCGTGCGAGGTTTCGGCGCGGCGGCTCGCGAGCGGGTTGCGGCGCACCAGCAGCACGTGAATCTGGCGCGCGTCGCCGCGCTGGATCTCGAATACGAGGTTGCCGAGCTGCAGCTTTTCGCCGCGGTGCGGCACGCGGCCGAAATGATGGGTGATCAGCCCGCCGATCGTGTCGACCTCCTCGTCGGAGAAATCGGTGCCGAACACCTCGTTGAACTGCTCGATCTCGGTCAGCGCGCGCACGCGGTAGCGGCCGTCCGGCCCCGAGATGATGTTGCCGGCTTCCTCGTCGAAGTCGTATTCGTCCTCGATGTCGCCGACGATCTGCTCGAGCACGTCCTCGATCGTGATCAGGCCCGCGACGCCGCCGTATTCGTCGACGACGATCGCAAGGTGGTTGCGGTTCACGCGGAAGTCGTGCAGCAGCACGTTCAGGCGCTTCGATTCGGGAATGAACACGGCCGGGCGCAGCATCCCGCGCACGTCGAATTCCTCTTCCGCATAGAAGCGCAGCAGGTCCTTCGCGAGCAGCACGCCGATCACGTTGTCGCGGTTCTCCTCGTACACGGGGTAGCGCGAGTGCGCCTTTTCGAGGACGAACGGGATGAAATCCTCGGGCTTGTCGGCGATGTTGATCGCGTCCATCTGGGCGCGCGGCACCATGATGTCGCGTGCGCACAGGTCGGATACCTGGAATACGCCTTCGATCATCGACAGCGAATCGGCGTCGATCAGGTTGCGTTCGTGCGCGTCCTGGAGGATTTCGAGCAGCTCGCCGCGGGATTCGGGCTCGGGCGAGATGAAGTCGGTCAGGCGCTCGAGCAGCGAGCGCTTTTCTTGCGGTTTGTCGGTTGGCTTTCGACTGGGATACGAATCGTTCATGGTGGTGCGCCCGGGTCGTGCCGGGGCGCGCTGTCACGGAGTAGGCAAGGATACACCAAGGGGATGGCACGTCCGTGTCGCACCGGCCGTCCGGCCGATGCGCGCGGCCGCGCAGCCCCGCTCGGGAAACGGCCGCGCCGGGCGGGGCGTCGGCCTGCTTCCCATCCTATCTCAGAAAAGTGCGCCCGCGTAGCCGCGGCGCCATGCGGCGACGTGCGGCCGCGGAACGGGAGAGGCCGGCCAAAGCCGCAGGGCGGCGGCCGAAGTGCCGCGCCGGATGCCGATCGGCTCCCGTCGGCGACATTCCGCCGCACGCGCGCGCGGTGCCGTGCCGCGCACCGTTCAGAACCGCATGCCGGCCGAGCAGCCGCCGAGCGCCGCGCCGTTGGTCGCGGCGCCGCCGCAGCCGAACACGCCGCAGCCCGACAGCGCGACGCTGGCGGCGGCGATCAGCGCGACCGTGCGCAGACGAAAAGCGAAACCGGCGCGCACTCGCCTCGAATTGAGGGCCGCAACATCGGTCGACCCCGCACGGCGGCCGTCCGCGCGCAGCGGCGCGGCAGTGCGGGCCGTGGGGACGGGACAGGCGGGACGGGCAGCGCGGCGCATCATCGGCATCGCGCGAGCAGGCTTTCGAGCGCGCGGTCCGGAATGCCGCTCGCGCGCAGCGCTTCGACGGTGCGGCTCACGTAATCGAGCGTGGTGCCGTAGCGGCCGGCCGCGCAGCCGAACACTTCCTTCACGACCGCATCGGGCAGCTTGCCCGTGTACGTCGGCGCGTCGCGACGCATCACGAACGCGAGCGCCGTCACGCGTTCGCCGGTTTCGAGCGAGCACGGCAGCCACGCGGGCCGGTACGAGCCCATCGGCATTTCGCGTTTCCACAGGGTTTCGAGATGCGGTTGCGCGGTCGCGCCCGCGAGGCGGAACGCGATGCCGGCGCACGAGCCGCCGCGATCGAGTGCGAGCACGAGGCCCGGCCGCTCGGGCGTGCCGCGGTTCACGCGCGACCACAGATAGAGCCCGCGATGATAGCCATGCACCTTGGCGCGCACGGCCGCGACGGTCGGCAGGCCGGGATTCCAGATCAGCGAGCCATAGCCGAACAGCCAGAGATCCTGCCGGCCGTCCCAGTCGCGCATCGTCTGCGCGAGCGATGCCGCAAGCTCCTCTTCCGTCAGCAGACGGCCTTCGCCGATCGACGGCGGGTAGGCGGGCGGGAGCGTCGCGGCGTTCTGCATCGTTCGGCCGGATTACCGGTACGGGTTCGGAAAGCCCAGTTTCGCGAGGATGTCGACTTCGAGCGCTTCCATCTCGGCGGCGTCCTCGTCGCTCGTCTCGTGATCGTAGCCCTGCGCATGCAGCGCGCCGTGCACGAGCAGGTGCGCGTAGTGGGCAGCGAGCGGCTTGTCCTGCTCGCGCGCTTCCTTCTCGACGACGGGGCAGCACAGCACGAGATCGCCGATCACGGTGCCGTCCGGCGCCGGATCGTAGGCGAACGTCAGCACGTTGGTCGGATAGTCCTTGTGGCGATAGCCGGCGTTCAGCGTGCGGCCTTCCGTTTCGCCGACGAAGCGCACGGTGATCTGCGCGTTCGCGAACAGCGCCGGCTCGAGCCATTCGGCGATCAGCTTGCGCTTCGGCAGCGTCTTGCGCACCTCGCTCGTGATTTCGTCGCCGTATTGCACCGACAGGTCGAGCTCCTGCTCGCGCTGCTCGCCATCGTCGTCTTCGTCGCGCGGCGCCGGCTCGGCGCCGACGTGCAGCGTGAGGCTGTCGTAATGCTCGGGCTGCAGCGCGAGCTTCGCGCGCATCGCCGGATCGTTGTGCTGCGCGACGATCGCGACGGCGGCGTCGCCTGAGCTGCCCGACAGGTCGAACATCAGGCTGCGGCCGTCCGGAAAGTCGATTCGCAGCCCCTGCGCCTTCACGGTGCGGGCCTTGCCCTTCGCATCGAACAGCGACACGCGGGTGGATTCGGACGCGGCGGACTCGGCGCGCCCCGACTTGCGAGAACGGGTGGATTTCATGACGCGTACGGCGATTGGAACGCGATGAGGATACACCAAACGGTCGATTGCGCCCGAATTCCGGCGGCCCCTGCGTCGACGAAAAAAGACCCGGCGCGCACCAGCGGGCCGGGTCCGGTCGGGCTTCGCGCGTTCGACGCGTTCGGCGCGCCTCGTCAGGCGTCCTTGTGCTGCGCGTGGAAGTCGTCGTACGCCTCGACGATGCGCGCGACGAGCGGGTGGCGCACGACGTCCGCGCTCGTGAAGCGCGTGAGCGCGATGCCGCGCACGCCGCCAAGCACCTGCTGCGCCTCGACGAGGCCGCTCTTGTGCCCGCGCGGCAGGTCGACCTGGCTCGTGTCGCCGGTCACGACGGCCTTCGAGCCGAAGCCGATCCGCGTGAGGAACATCTTCATCTGCTCGGGCGTCGTGTTCTGCGCTTCGTCGAGGATGATGAACGCATGGTTCAGCGTGCGGCCGCGCATGTACGCGAGCGGCGCGATCTCGATCATCTGGCGCTCGAACATCTTCGCGGTCTTGTCGAAGCCGAGCAGGTCGTACAGCGCGTCGTACAGCGGGCGCAGATACGGATCGACCTTCTGCGCGAGATCGCCCGGCAGGAAGCCGAGCCGCTCGCCGGCCTCGACGGCCGGGCGCGTCAGCACGATGCGCTTGACCTGATCGCGCTCGAGCGCGTCGACCGCGCATGCGACCGCGAGATAGGTCTTGCCGGTACCGGCCGGCCCGATGCCGAACGTCACGTCGTGCGACAGGATCTGCTTCAGATACTCGCGCTGCGCCGGCGTGCGGCCGCGCAGATCGGCGCGCCGCGTGTAGAGCTTCGGCGCCGGCTCCTCGAGCGCCTCATCGTCGTCGAGCTGGACGGTCGGCTCGTCGAACGGATGATCGGGGTCGCCGCGAAAGCGCACGTCGAGCGTGTCCTGGCGGCCGTTGCCGCTCGTGTGGCGCACTTCGACGAGCGCGAGCTGGATGTCGTCGACCGACAGCGGATCGCGCGCGCGGTTGTAGAAGTTTTCGAGCGCGGCGAGTGCGAGCTTGGCGCCGCGCCCGCGGATCGCGATCCGGTGCCCGCGTCGCGCGAGCGTGACATCGAGCGCCTGTTCGATCTGCCGCAGGTTTTCGTCGAGCGGGCCGCAGAGATTCGCGAGGCGCGCGTTGTCGTCGCGCGGCGCGGTGAATTCCAGTGCTTGAGCGGGCTTCAAAGTGGCGTCGGGCTCCTGTTGGGCTGGCGGCCGGCGGCGCGGAAACGCATGCGTTTCCGCGCACCGGGCCTAGTGCGTGGCTGCGCTCGCGTCGTCGCTGACGAGCACGAGTTCGCCGCGCAGCGAGTGCGGATACGCGTGGTTGATCTTCACGTCGATCATCTGGCCGATCAGGCGCGGATGCGCGGCGAGCGGCGCCGGGAAGTTCACGACCCGGTTGTTCTCGGTGCGGCCCGCGAGTTCGTTCGGATCCTTGCGCGACGGACCTTCGACGAGGATACGCTCGACCTTGCCGACCATCGACTGGCTGATGCGCGCGACGTTTTCCTCGATCGTCGCCTGCACGAGCTGCAGCCGCTTGAGCTTCACGTCGCGCGGCGTGTCGTCGTGCAGGTTCGCGGCCGGCGTGCCGGGGCGCGGGCTGTAGATGAACGAGAAGCTCGTGTCGTAGCGCATGTCGTGCACGAGCGCCATCATCTTGTCGAAATCCTCTTCCGTTTCGCCGGGGAAGCCGACGATCAGGTCGGTCGACAGCGACAGGTCGGGACGGATCGCGCGCAGCTTGCGGATCACCGACTTGTATTCGAGCACCGTGTAGCCGCGCTTCATCGCCATCAGGATGCGGTCCGAGCCGTGCTGCACCGGCAGGTGCAGATGGTTCACGAGCTTCGGCACCTTCGCGTACGTGTCGATCAGCCGCTGCGTGAATTCCTTCGGATGCGACGTGGTGTAGCGGATCCGTTCGATGCCCGGAATGTCGGCGACGTATTCGATCAGCGTCGCGAAATCGGCGACCTCCGACGAGCCGGCCGTCAGCGCGCCGCGATATGCGTTCACGTTCTGGCCGAGCAGCGTGACTTCGCGCACGCCCTGATCGGCGAGGCCCGCGACTTCGGTCAGCACGTCGTCGAGCGGGCGCGAGACTTCGTCGCCGCGCGTGTACGGCACGACGCAGTAGCTGCAGTACTTCGAGCAGCCTTCCATGATCGAGACGAACGCGGTCGGCCCTTCGACGCGCGCGGGCGGCAGGTGATCGAACTTCTCGATTTCGGGGAACGTGATGTCGACCTGCGCGCGGCCGCTCGTGCGGCGTGCGTCGATCATCTGCGGCAGGCGGTGCAGCGTTTGCGGGCCGAACACGAGGTCGACGTACGGCGCGCGCGACACGATCGACGCGCCTTCCTGGCTCGCGACGCAGCCGCCGACGCCGATCAGCAGATCGGGCTTCGCTTCCTTCAGCTCGCGCACGCGGCCGAGATCGGAGAACACCTTCTCCTGCGCCTTTTCGCGCACCGAGCAGGTGTTGAACAGGATGATGTCCGCGTCTTCCGGGGAGTCGGTCTTCTCGAGGCCTTCGGCCGCATTCAGTACGTCCACCATCTTGTCCGAGTCGTACTCGTTCATCTGGCAGCCGAAGGTCTTTACGTAAACTTTCTTCGTCATGGGGTTCGCCGTTCGCAGTGGTTGACCTGGGGGCGTGTCAAAGGTGAATCGGGACGGCAGCGCGTCGCGGCGCCCGTTGCGCAGGTCGCGCGGGGCGCAGGAAAAGCCGTCGGGAAAGCCTTCCATTATAGCTTTTCGCGCGGGCCGAGGCGGCCGCCCGGTGGTGGCCGCGCGACACCCGGATTGGCGTTCCGACCCTTCGCGCATCCGCACGCAGGGCCATCACCGGCATGCGTTCAGCAGATCCTCGAGCGCCGCTTCCTCGCGCGCAAAGCGCTCGGCGAGAAAGTCGAGCAGCACGCGCACGCGCGGCGCCATGTAGCGCTTGCTGTGATAGATCGCGTGCAGCGGCGCGTCCTGATGGCGCCACTCGGGCAGCAGCACGCGCAGGCGGCCCGCGCGCACGTCGTCGGCGATGTCCCACAGCGACTTCAGCGCGATGCCGTGCCCGCGCAGCGTCCATTCGCGCGTGAGGCCGCCGTCGTTGGTCTCGAACGCGTTCGACATCGGCACCGTGTAGGTCTGCACCTCGTCGCCGCGCGTGAAGCGCCAGGTGTTCATCGGCCCGGATGCGATCGTGATCACGTTGCAAGGAAAGCGGGCCAGATCGTTCGGGTCGACGGGCGTTCCATAGCGTTCGATGAACGACGGCGCCGCGCACAGCACGCGCCGGTTCGCGGCGAGCCGCCGCGCGATCAGCGCGCCGTCGGGCGGCGCCGCGAAGCGGATCGCGAGGTCGATCTCGTCCTGCCAGAGATTCGACGACGAATCGGACGCCGTCAGCGAGAACGTGACGTCGGGATGCCGCGCGGTGAATTCGTCGAGCCAGTCGAGCAACTGGTTGCGGCCGAAATCGGACGTCGACGACAGCCGCACCTTGCCGCCGACGACGTTGCGGCCCTCCTGCAGCATCGCGTCGGCGTCGTCGAGCGCCTGCAGCGCCTGCCGGCAGCAGTTGAGGTACAGCCGCCCTTCGTCGGTGAGCCGCAACTGCCGCGTCGAACGCTCGAACAGCCGCGTCGCGATTTTCGCCTCGAGCTTCGCGAGTCGCGCGCTGGCCGCCGCCGGCGTCAGGTTCAGCTTGCGTCCGGCCGCCGACAGGCTGCCGAGTTCGGCCGCTTCCACGAACAGCCGGATGTCGCCGAGTCGATCCATGCGATTTTCCAGAATCTTTTGAAAATGGTTCAAACGTCGCGCCAATTATCAAATATCGGCGCGTTCGGGACAATGCGCGCACGAACTTGTGCGATGCGGCATCGGCCCCGGTGCCGCGTCCGCCCCTTACCGGAGAACCCTCATGCCCATTCCGTTGCTGGCGCTCGCGATCAGCGCCTTTGCCATCGGCACCACCGAATTCATCATCATGGGCCTCCTGCCCGAAGTCGCGCACGATCTGGCCGTGTCGCTGCCCTCGGCGGGCCTGCTCGTGACGGGCTACGCGCTCGGCGTCGCGGTCGGCGCGCCGCTGCTGGCCGTGCTGACGAGCCGCATGCCGCGCAAGGCCGCGCTGCAGCTGCTGATGGCGATCTTCATCGTCGGCAACGTGCTGTGCGCGACCGCGTCCGGCTACGCGATGCTGATGGTCGCGCGCGTCGTCACCTCGTTCGCGCACGGCTCGTTCTTCGGGATCGGCGCCGTGGTCGCCGCATCGCTCGTGCCGGCCGACAAGCGGGCCAGCGCGATCGCGCTGATGTTCACGGGCCTCACGCTGTCGAACGTGCTCGGCGTGCCGTTCGGTACGTTCGTCGGGCAGCTGCTCGGCTGGCGCGCGTCGTTCTGGATCGTCGCCGCGCTCGGCGTGCTGTCGCTGGCCGGCATCGCGGCGCTCGTGCCGAACCGGCACGATAGCGGGCCCGTCGGGCTCGGCCACGAAGTGCGCGTGCTGAAGGAGCCGCAGGTGTGGCTCGCGCTGCTGATGACGGTGCTCGGCTTCGGCGGCGTGTTCGTCGTGTTCACGTATATCGCGCCGATCCTCGAGAGCGTGTCCGGCTATTCGCCGCGCGCGGTCGCGCTGATCCTCGTGCTGTTCGGCGCGGGGCTCACGGTCGGCAACACGCTCGGCGGCCGGCTCGCCGATCGCGCGCTGATGCCGTCGCTGATCGCGATCCTCGTCGCGCTGATGGCCGTGATGGCGGTGTTCGCGAAGACGAGCCATCTGCCCGTCGCGGCCGCCGTCACCGTATTCGTGTGGGGAATCGCCGCGTTCGCGACGGTGCCGCCGCTGCAGGCGCGCGTCGTCGAGAAGGCGGCGAGCGCGCCGCATCTCGCGTCGACGCTGAATATCGGCGCGTTCAACGTCGGCAATGCGGGCGGCGCGTGGCTCGGCGGGCTGGCGCTCGATCACGGGCTCGCGCTCGATGCGCTGCCGTGGGTCGCCGTCGCGGTGACCTTCTCGGCGCTCGTCGTCACGTGGCTCGCGATGCGGCTCGACGCGCGCGGGCCGGCACGCGACTGCGCGGCAACGGCGCAATAGGGCGGCCGGCGGAGGTGGCGCGGTGCGGCCGGCGAGGTGTGGCCGGCGAGGTGCGGTTGGCGAGGTGCAGGCGGCGAGGTGCGGCCGGCCAAGCGGGGCCCGCTCGCCTCGCGCCCGTTTCGCAGGCAAACCGACGCCGCCGAAACGCATTCCTCCGCGATGCTGATAACGGTGTGAAGATAACTTCGTTTGGCCGTGCGAAGCGCGGTGATAGCGTGTCGATACGCGTCCTGACGGGCGCCATGTCGATTCCGGCTTACCCATTCGCAGGGCCGCGCCGCGGCCCGGAGGCAACGTTATGTCTTCACCCCTGGCGCTCGTGCGCGATGTGTCTTCCTTCGAGTCCGGCGCGGCGGCCGACGCGCAGACGTCCGCGTCGTTCGACGCGCTCGAGCGGATCGTCGGCGTGAATCTCGCGCGGCTGCGCGCGGAGCGGCAACTGTCGCTCGACGCGCTCGCGCGGCTGTCCGGCGTGTCGCGCGCGATGCTCGCGCAAATCGAGTCGGCGCGCAGCGTGCCGTCGATCAAGGTGCTGTGCAAAGTCGCGGCCGCGCTGAAAGTGTCGGTCGCCGCGTTCCTGCGCCGTCACGCCGTGAACGGCTTCGAGCATCTGCCGGCCGAGCGTGCGTCGCGCGTGGTCAGCTCGAACGGCCGCTTTTCGGCGCGTGCGCTCTATCCGGAAGGCGAGCCCGTTGCGGCCGAATTCCACGAACTGCGGATCGCGCCGCTGCATACCGAGCCCGGCGTGCGTCGCGCGCCCGGCACGATAGTGAACCTCGTCGTCAGCGAGGGGACGCTCGAAGTCGTCGTGCACGACCGGCGCCAGCTGCTCGCGACCGGCGACGCGATCGTGTTCGACGCCGATCAGCCGTACAGCCTGCGCAATCCCGGCGACAGCGATGCGCGCGCCTTCCGCGTGACGGTGAGCCCCGAGGTGCCGCCGCGCTGGCTCGTGCCGGACGCCGCGCACGCTGCCGTTTGAATGTCGTTGCGCGGAACGAGGCTCGATCGATCGGGCGACGCGGTTAGACGTCGTCGTCGGTAGGGTTTTGTCCGCGATTCGCTGCGCGGTGCGCGCGGCTGTTGTATGCTTGGCCCCGCCGGCCGCCCCGCCTTGTTCGATCGCGGGCCGCAGCCGGCAATCAGTGCGTCTTCAGGGCGGGGCGAAATTCCCCACCGGCGGTAGGTCGGCGCCAGCCGACGAGCCCGCGAGCGCCCGCGCAACCGCGCGGGGTCAGCAGATCTGGTCGAATGCCAGAGCCGACGGTCACAGTCCGGATGAGAGAAGATGTGCAGATAGTCACGTCCGTCAGGGCCGCTTCGCGTCGCATGCGAAGCGGGTTGTCGTTCTGTCTGTTTGCAATGCCCTGAAACGTTTTTCGCCCAAATCGTATTTGCGAGGAGCGTTTCACATGTCCTTGATGTCCCTTTCGTCGGCACCGGCCGACGCCTTTGCCGATCTCCCGTTGCTCGATGCCGAACCGGTGCCGCCGCGCATCGCCGCTGCGCTCGACGCGTTGCGCGCAGGCCGCGCCGTCGTGCTGCAGGACGACCACGACCGCGAGAACGAGGCCGATCTGATCGTCGCGGCCGAGCGCATCACGCCCGAAACGATGGCGCTGCTGATCCGCGAATGCAGCGGGATCGTCTGCCTCTGCCTGACCGACGACAAGGTGCGCGCGCTCGAGCTGCCGCCGATGGTGCAGACCAACGAGAGCCGCAACGGAACGGCGTTTACCGTATCGATCGAGGCGCGCGAAGGCGTGCATACGGGCGTGTCGGCCGCCGATCGCGTGACGACGATCCGCGCCGCGATCGCCGACGACGCCAGGCCGCACGACATCGTGCGCCCCGGCCACGTCTTTCCGTTGCGCGCGCAACCGGGTGGCGTGCTCGCGCGCCGCGGCCATACCGAAGGGACCGTCGACCTCGCGATCCTCGCGGGGCTGAAGCCGGCCGGCGTGCTCTGCGAGCTGATGAATCCGGACGGCACGATGACGCGCGGCGACGACGTCGAGCGCTTCGCCAGGCAGCATGGATTGCCGATGCTGACCATCGCGGAACTCGTCGAATTCCGGTCGGCGCTCGCGGCCGCACGCGAACGCTGCTGCGAACCGGCCTGAAGCGGGAACGGCGCGCGCGTCGGCGCGCGCCCATCGAAACAGCGTGCCTGCGCCGACGGCGGCCGGCCAACCCCGGCGCCGGCCGGCGCGCGTCCGTTCAGGACTGCACGTCGCCGAATTCGCCGCGCATCCCGGCCTCCACGAGCGCCGGCAGCTCGCGCATGTCGCGCATGATCCGCGTCATGCCCATGCCGCGCAGCACGTCCGCGTAGTTGTCGGGGATGTGGCTCGCGCCGACGAACGCGATCGTCTTCATCCCGGCCGCACGTGCGGCATTCAGCCCCGACACGCTGTCCTCGACGACGATGCAGCGCTCGGGCGCGACGCCGAGCGTCTGCGCCGCATACAGATACACGTCGGGATAGGGTTTCGGCCGTGCGACCTGTTCGGAGCTGAACACGCGATCGCCGAAGATCTCGGTGAGCGACGCGCGCTTCAGCGAATTGCGCACGCGCGCGAGCCGGCTGTTCGACACGACGGCGGCCGGCAGCGTGACCTTCAGCAGCGCATCGCGGACACCCGCGATCGGCGCGAGCGATTGCGCGAGCGCGACTTCGATGTTGTGCTCGATCGTTTCGAGGAAGTTCTCCGGCATCCGGATCGCGAAGCGCGCTTCGAGCCCGGCGAGGAAGCGCGACGTCTGCTGGCCGAACGCGGTCTTCGCGGCGGCTTCGAAATCGAGATGGGGAACCGTGGCGGACAGCGTGTCGAGCAGTACGCGGTCGGCAATGACTTCGCTGTCGACGAGCACGCCGTCGCAGTCGCAGATGAGGTGATCGAGCATGATGGTGAAGAAGCGGGGGAGTCGGCGGCGCCGATCGTCCCGCACATGATACGTGCTTTCGCCGACGCGCCGTGAGCGGTGCCCCGCACTGCATGCAATGCGCGACCGATCCGCGACGGGGCGCCCGCACTGCACACATCACAGGTCGATCGCGCGCCCCGTGCGCCACGACGTCGTTGCCGCTTCGGCGAGTTCGAGCGCCGCGAGCCCGTCGTCGATCGTCGTCCGCACCGGCGTGCCGTCGCGCAGCGCGTCGACGAAATGCGCGAGTTCAGCCGCGTAGGCATGCCGATAGCGTTCGAGGAAGAACGGCTCGGGCACGTCCGTCGCGATGCCCTGCGCGGACCACGCGCTCACTTCGGTCGGCCGCACGTTGCCGGCCTGCAGCATCCCGCGGCTGCCGAGCAGTTCGAAGCGCTGATCGTAGCCGTACGCGGCGCGACGCGAGGTGTTGATCTGACACAGCAGCCCGCGCCGTGTGCGGATCGTCACGGCCGTCGAATCGATGTCGCCCGCATCGCGCACCGCAGGATCGGTCAGGCAGCTGCCGGTCGCATGCAGCGTTTGCGCTTCGTCGCCGAGCATCCAGCGGAACACGTCGAAGTCGTGGATCAGCATGTCCTTGAAGATGCCGCCCGAGCTGCGGATGTAGTCGGCCGGCGGTGCGCCGGGATCGCGGCTCGTGACGATCAGCATTTCCGGATCGCCGATCTCGCCACGTTCGACGCGCGCCTTCAGCGCGGCGAAGGTCGGATCGAAGCGGCGCTGGAACCCGATCATGCAGGTGATGCCGCTGTGCCGAACGCGGTGCGCGCATTCGCGCGCGCGTTCGACGCCGAGGTCGACCGGCTTCTCGCAGAACACCGCCTTGCCGGCGTTCGCGGCCGCGACGATCAGATCCGCATGCGTGTCGGTGCTCGACGCGATGACGACCGCGCCGACCGACACGTCGCCGAGCGCGCGTTCGACGTCGACGACTTGCGCGCCGTGCGCACGTGCGAGCGCGTCGGCCGACGGCGCGTGCCGGTCGACCACGTACTTCAGCGTCGCGCCGGGATGGCGCGCGAGGTTCGCTGCGTGGATCTTGCCGATTCGGCCGGCGCCGAACAGTGCGAATTCGATCATCGTGTTCTCCTGTCGTGTCTTGTCTTGTCGGTTGCGCGCATGGGCGCACGCTCAGCGGCGTTCGAGTTCGCCCTGCACGTAGTCGATGCTCGCGCGCAGCCGCGCGTCGAGATCGTCGGCTTGCGCGATCTCGGTGGCGAACGGCTCGAACGACAGCGCGCCGCGATAGCCGCGCGCCAGCAGCTCACGCACTTGCCGCACGTTGCCGAGCCGGTCCGCGCGGCCGACGAGCACACGATGGCCGTCTCGCATCCGCTCGACCGGCAAGTCGTCGTCCTCGACGCCCGACAGATGAACGAGTCCCGTCAGATTCGGGAAGAAGATCGCCTCGCCGGCGAGGTGATGATGGAACGTGTCGTGCACGAGACGGAACACCGGTTCGCCGGCCGCCGCGTAGATCGCCTTGACCGCGTCCGACTTGCGGCGCAGCGCGCATTCTTCGAAGCCGAGCGGCTCGATGAAGCCGAGCAACCCGCGCGCTTCGAGGATCGGCTTCAATGCGCGCAGCGCGTTCACGAGATCGGCATGTCGCGTCGCGGCATCGCGCGCATCGTCGCGGCTGTTGGTCGGGCACAGCACCAGCGCGCGTGCGCCGCATTGCGCGGCGTAGTCGGCGAGCTGCGTCGCTTCGTCCGCGCGCGCTGCGCTCCACTGGTCGAAGCGCTGCAGTGCGTTGATCGTCAGGATCGTCACGCCGGCGGCTTCGGCCGTCGCACGGATCGCGGCGGCCGGCGTGCCGTCGGCGAGCTCCGCGCCGTCGAGATCGTTGCGGATCTCGATCGCGTCGATGCCGAGCTGCCGGCACAGCGCGACATAGCGATCGAACGGGATGTGCGGCGCGCAGATCCGGTTCAGCGAGAAATGGAAGGCTTGCGTCATCGTGCGGTCCTCGGGTGTCGAACGGAAGCGTGAGCGAAACGGGTGACGTCGTGCGCGGCCGCATCGCCGTGCGTATCGGCCGGCGTCGCGGCGAGTGCGTGCCACGTGTCGCGCAGCCACTGCGCGCACGCGACGTTGTTGTCGAAGATCGAATAGCGCGCGCCGCCGCCGTAGTCGGGAAACGGAATGAATTCGCAGCTGATCTGCTCGACCTGCGCGGGCCGTGCGTGCACCTGCGACTGCAGCAGCGCGCGTAGCGCGGCCTTCCACGTGTCGAGCGCACCCGCATGCCAGGCATCGTGATAGGTGCCGGGCGCGGGTGCGACGAACGGATACTGGATGCCGCGTCCCGGCCGGCCGTCCGCACGGCGCATCGAGCGGTTGTCCGGATTGTTCGGGATCACGCTGCGCGCATGCGCATGCCGGACCCAGCCGCGTGCGAGCCATTCGGTGTAGACGGCCGACGGCGACGCGGGGTCCAGCCTCTCGCGCATGCGCTCGGCCGTGCCGTGCAATCCCGATGCATCGAGTTCCGCGCGATTGCCGATCTTGAACAGCAGGTGCGAATGGTCGAGCGTGAGCCGGAACGGCACGCCGGCCTGCTCGACGTGCCGTGCGACGCGTGCGATCCGCATGAAGCGTTCGCTCCACATGTCGACGTGCACTTCGAGGCACGGCAGGCAGCCGACGCGCTCGCCGCGTTCGTACGTGCGCAGGTAGAAGTCGGCGACTTCGCGGTCCGACAGCGGATGGCCGTCGGCGTGATGCGCATGCAGCTGGCAGTTGAGCACCGTGCTGCCGAAGCGCGCGCCGGCATCGACGATCTCGGCCACGTGCGCATCGTCGCGGCCCGCGCGCCAGATGCCGCCGATCACGCGAATCGGCAGCGCATGGCGCTCGACGAGCGCGAAGTACGGCGTCAGATCTTCGCCGCGCACCGGGTTCTTCTCGACGTAGTCGAACACGCGCGCGTCGGCGATCATCCGGAACCGCTCGGCCGGCGTCGGCGGCGGCAGGCCGTCGTGCTCGAGCACGCCGTCGAGATTCACGCCGATGAGGATCGTGTCAGCCATCGTCTGCCGTCCGTCGTTGAGCCGGTGTCGAACCGTGTTGAACTGGATGGCTGCCAACTGTACGGCCGCGCGGCGCGCATTGCATGACGAACGTTGACGAAAAATCGCCAACGCGGCCGTCGATTTTTTCGCGCGCGGCATCACGCGCGCGGCACGGCCGCGTCAGGCCTGCAGATACGCGCTCGTGCGCACGTTCGCGGCGCAGAACACGCGGAATTCGACGGGGTCGGCGGGCGGCCGCTGCTCGACGATGCCGCACGCATGCAGCACGTGCTGCAGCGCGGAGATCGCCTGACCGTCCGGGTCCTGGTCGATTGCGATGTCCATCGAACCGGCCTCGATATACGCGCGGTGCTGATCGAGCATCTCGTGCCCGATCCAGACGACGCGGCCGGCCGCGCCCGCGTTGCGCAGCGCGGCTTCGATGCCGGCCGACCCGGCACCGCTGTTGTAGATCGCGGCGACCTCGTCGCCCGCGCGCAACGCGTTCGTGACCGCGCGGTAGCAGCGGTCGTCGTCGTCGAGCGTTTCGATCGGCGCATCGCAGCGCAACGCGCCGAACGCTTCGCCGAGCTGATCCATGCAGCCGGCCATGCGCTGCGCGTGCGCGCGGTAAGCCATGCGGCCGCCGAGCAGCAGCACGCGTCCGGGCCGCGCGGCGAGCCGGCCGATGTAGTAGCCGGCCGTGCGTCCGGCGCGGTAGTTGTCGATGCCCGCATAGTGGACGCGCGCAATGCCGCCGATGTCCGTCACCATCGTCACGACGTGCTCGCCGCGCGCGATCGCGGCGGTCAGCGCGTCGCGCACGCGCGGCGTGTCATGCGCGGTGACGATCAGCGCCGCGCGCCGGTATGCGGGACGTTCGATCAGCGCGGCGGCGCGCGCGTCGTCGGCGGCGGCGACGATGGTCCGGTGCACGACGACGCGCCGGTCGAGCATCTGCAGCGAGCGCTGCAGCGCCTGCTGCAGCCGGTGGAAGAACGGCGCGTCGGTGTCGGGCAACAGCACGTCGACGTGGATGAGCCCGTGCCGCGTGTCGGGCAGCTGGCGCGGCACGCCGAGCTGGCGCGCGGCCGCCACCACGCGTTCGCGCGCGCGGGCCGACACGCTGCCGCGCTCGTTCAGCACGCGGTCGACGGTCGTCGTGCTGACGCCCGCGAGCGCGGCGATCTCGTCGAAGCGCGCGGTGCGCTTGCGCCAGCGCGGACCGGAAGGTTCGGCCATGGTCGTCTCCATCGTTGTCGTCGCCAGCATGGCGTGGCGTTGTGCGCCAACGCTAAAGCGATGGCGAAATTTCGTCAACGTTTCGATTGAGCGGGGCAGGGCGGTCGCCTAATTTCGCTTCCATGCCGGTGCGCAAGGTGCGCATGCCGGCGAACGAGAATCGGGAGACACGCGTGACCCATACCGACGACGACCTGCACCGGCACCCCGCGGCGGCACGCCGTCACGCATACCGCATGATCGGCGGCGCGGGCGAGCGCGCGCGTGCCGCCGGGCTCGCCAATGCCGAGTGGTACCGGTGCGCGGTGCCGCGGCCGCTGATGAAGCAGCTGATGCAGCGCAGCGATGCACGCGCGATACGCGACACGCTGATCTGGTACGCGTCGATCGTCGCGAGCGGCGTGCTCGCATGGTTCGCGTGGCGCGCGCATTCGGCGTGGGCGATTCCGGCGTTCTTCCTGTACGGCACGCTCTACTGCAGCCCGGCCGATTCGCGCTGGCACGAGTGCGGGCACGGCACCGCATTTCGCACGCGCTGGATGAACGACGTGCTCTATCAGGTCGCGTCGTTCCAGGTATTTCGCCGCGCAACCGTGTGGCGCTGGAGCCATGCACGCCATCACACGGACACGCTCGTCGTCGGCCGCGATCCGGAAATCGCCGCACCGAAGCCGACCGACTGGCTTGCGCTCGCGCTGAACGTGATAGCGCTCAAGCATGTCGCGAGCGAGCTGCGCAAGATGATCGCGGCCGCGCTCAAGGGCCGGCTCGACGCCGAGGAGCAGACCTACGTGCGCGAATCGGAATGGCCGAAGGTCGTGCGCGAGGCGCGCATCCACCTCGCGATCCATGCGCTCGCGATCGGCGCGGCGCTGTATGCGCGAACGATCCTGCCGCTGCTGTATGTCGGCTTGCCGAGCCTGTACGGCGCGTGGCTGTACCTGTACTTCGGGCTCACGCAGCACGCGGGCATGCCCGAGAACGTGCTCGATCATCGGCGCAATTGCCGGACGGTGATGATGAATCCGGTGTTCCGTTTTCTGTACTGGAACATGAACTACCACGTCGAACATCACATGTTTCCGATGGTGCCGTTCCACGCGCTGCCGAAGCTGCACGACGCCGTGAAGGCCGACATGCCGCCGCCGTATCCGAGCACGCTCGCGGCCTACGCGGAGATCGTGCCGGCGCTGATCCGGCAGACGCGCGACCCGTCCCATCACGTCGTGCGGCCGGTGCCCGATGCGGCGCGCGCGTGACGTTCATTCAACTACCAACGAAGGAGACACGCATCATGACGCAATGGATCGACGCCGTCGGCTTCGACGACATCGACGACGAGGACGTCGTGCGCTTCGACCATGACGGCCGCACGTACGCGATCTACCGGATCGACGGACACGTGTACGCGAGCGACGGGATGTGCACGCACGAACGCGTGCATCTCGCGGACGGCCTCGTGATCGACCACGTGATCGAATGTCCGAAGCACAACGGCCGCTTCGACGTGCGCGACGGCCGCGCATTGTCGGCGCCCGCATGTGAGCGCTTGCGCACGTATCGCGCGCGGGTCGAGGACGGCCGTGTGCTGATCGAGGTATGACGGCATGACGAACGACCGCGTGATGGCGATCGTCGGCGCGGGCCACGCGGGCGGCCGTGCGGCGCAGGTGCTGCGCGAACACGGCTGGCGCGGGCGCATCGTGCTGATCGGTGCGGAGCCGCATCTGCCGTACGAACGGCCGCCGCTGTCGAAAGGCGTGCTGACCGGCGAGCGCAGTGCCGCGCAATGCGCGTTGCGCGATCGCGACGCCTGGCGTGCGGACGCGATCGAGCCGATCGTCGCAACCGTCGAGCGGATCGATCCGGCGGCGCGCGAAATACGCGTGTCGGACGGCCGCGCGTTCGCGTACGACGCGCTGCTGCTGGCGACCGGCGCCCGCGCGCGGCGCCTCGCGATTCCCGGTGCCGATCTCGACGGCGTGCTCGCCTTGCGCACGCTCGACGACGCCGCGGCGCTCGGCGCGCGGCTCGTGCGCGATGCACGCATCGTGCTGATCGGCGGCGGCTTCATCGGGCTGGAAGTCGCGGCGTCGGCGCGCCGGCGCGGCTGTCGCGTGACCGTGCTCGACGCCGCGGCGCGCGTGCTCGGCCGCGCGGTGCCGGACACGATCGCGGCGCGCGTGCATGCGCTGCACGTTCGGCACGGCGTCGCGATCCGGCTCAATCGCGCGCCGGTCGCGATCGAGCGCACGGCGGGCGGCGCGCTCGCGGTCGTGCTCGACGACGGCGACATGCTGATCGCCGATACGGTCGTCGTCGGGATCGGCATCGAGCCGGCCGACGAACTTGCCCGCGACGCGGGGCTCGCGGTCGACCGCGGGATCGTCGTCGACGAGAGGCTCGAGACGTCGGCGCGCGGCATTTACGCGGCCGGCGACGTCGCGGTGTTTCCTGGCGGCCCGTCGGCACGTCGCGTGCGACAGGAGACGTGGCACGGCGCCGAGACGCAGGCGCGCGTCGCCGCGCGCAACATGCTGGGCGCCGGCGAACCGTATCGCGACGTGCGCTGGTTCTGGTCCGATCAGTACGACGCGCAGCTGCAGGTCGTCGGCGAGCCCGCGCTCGGCGAGCGGACCGTCGCGCGCGTGCTCGACGACGACGCGGAAATCCGCTTCCATTTCGACGCGCAGGCGCGGCTCGTCGCGGCGAGCGGGTTCGGCTGCGCGTCCGCGTGGGTGAAGGAGATGCGGGTCGCGAGGATGCTGGTCGAGCGCGCGGCGGACGTGACGCCCGCCGACGTCGCGGACACCGGCGTGAAGCTGAAATCGCTGCTGCGCTGAGGTGAACGAGCGGCGGCGCGTGCGGCGCCGGCCGCGGAGAAGGGAGCGTGGGTGGCCGAAGCGCGCGGCACACTGGGCGCCGCGCGCTTCGACGCACGTACGACGTCGCTCAGACCGTCGCGTGCAGATGCAGATACAGTGCGGCGGCCGCGGCGCCGCCGAGCAGCGGGCCGATCACCGGCACCCATGCGTAGCGCCAGTCGCTGTCGCGCTTGCCGGGGATCGGCAGCAGCGCGTGCATGATGCGCGGCGACAGGTCGCGCGCGGGGCTCATCGCATAGCCGGTCGGGCCGCCGAGCGAGATGCCGATGCCGAGCACGAGCAGGCCGACCGGCAGCGCGTCGAGCGCACCGAGCCCGACCTGCGGGGACGCGAGATAGAGCACGCCGAGGATCAGCACGAAGGTACAGATCGCTTCGGTCAGCACGTTATGCGTGACGCTGCGGATCGCGGGCGCGGTGCAGAACACCGCGAGCTTCAGGTCCGCATCGGCTTCCTTCGCGAAGTGCTGACGATACGCGAGCCAGACGAGCAGCGCGCCGGCCATCCCGCCGAGCATCTGCGCGAGCACGTAGCCGCCGACTTTCGCCCACGGGAACTTGCCGGCGAGCGCGAGACTGATCGTGACGATCGGGTTCAGATGCGCGCCGCTGAACGACGCGGTCACGTAGACGGCGACGAATACGGCCATCGCCCATCCCATCACGATCACGATCAGATCGGCGCCTTTGCCTTTGGTCTTCGCGAGCAGGACGTTCGCGACCGCGCCGTTGCCGAGCAGCACGAGGATCGCCGTGCCGATGAATTCTGCGATATAGGGTGACATGTTTGTCTCTCGTAGATCGCGGCGGACTCGCGCAGTGCGCGGTCCGCCGGCGTTGTTGTTGTGTCGTTCGCGACGCGGCGCTTACTGCGCGTCGTCGGCCCAGGCCTTTGCCGCACGCACCGCGCGCTGCCAGCCGGCCATGCAGCGCTCGACCTGCTGCTTGGGCATCGACGGCGCGAAGCGGCGATCGAGCTGCCACTGGCTGCGCACTTCGTCGAGGTTCTTCCAATAGCCGATCGCGAGGCCCGCGAGATACGCGGCGCCGAGCGCCGTCGTCTCGGTGATCTGCGGACGCACCGCATCGACGCCGAGCAGGTCGGCCTGGAACTGCATCAGCAGGTTGTTCGCGCTCGCGCCGCCGTCGACGCGCAGCTCGCCGATGCTGATGCCCGAATCGGCTTCCATCGCGGCCAGCACGTCGAGCGACTGATACGCGATCGCGTCGAGCGCCGCGCGCGCGAGATGCGCGTCGCGCGTGCCGCGCGTGACGCCGAACAGCGAGCCGCGTGCGCGCGCGTTCCAGTGCGGCGCGCCGAGGCCGGCGAACGCGGGCACCAGATAGACGCCGTCGCTGTGCGGCACGCTCGCGGCGAGCGCTTCGATCTCGGCGGCCGTCTTGATGATGCCGAGGCCGTCGCGCAGCCACTGCACGACCGCGCCCGCGATGAAGATGCTGCCTTCGAGCGCGTACTGCACGTCGTCGCCGATCTGCCAGGCGATCGTCGTCACGAGGTTGTTCTTCGACTCGATCGGCTTGTCGCCGGTGTTCATCATCAGGAAGCAGCCGGTGCCGTACGTGTTCTTCACCATCCCGGACGTCGTGCACATCTGGCCGAACAGCGCCGCGTGCTGGTCGCCCGCGATGCCCGCGAGCGGAATCTTCGACGCGAACACGGTGGTTTTCGTATGGCCGTAGATCTCCGACGACGCCTTCACTTCCGGCAGCATGCTGCGCGGGATGTCGAGCAGTTCGAGCAGCTCGTCGTCCCACTGGCGCGTATGGATGTTGAACAGCATCGTGCGCGACGCGTTCGTCACGTCGGTCACGTGCAGCTCGTGCTTCGTGAAGTTCCACACGAGCCAGCTGTCGACCGTGCCGAACGCGAGCTTGCCCTGACGCGCCTTGTCGCGCGCGCCCGGCACGTTGTCGAGGATCCAGCGGATCTTCGTCGCGGAGAAGTACGAGTCGATCGGCAGGCCCGTTTTCGCGCGCACCTTCGCTTCGAGCCCCTGCTTTTTCAGCGAATCGCAGAAGTCGGCGGTGCGGCGGTCCTGCCAGACGATCGCGTTGTAGACGGGCTGGCCCGTTTCGCGATCCCAGACGATCGTCGTCTCGCGCTGGTTCGTGATGCCGATCGCGGCGATCGACGTGCCGTTCAGGCCGGTGCGCGTAACGGCTTCGGCGGCGACGCCCGCCTGCGTCGACCAGATTTCCTGCGGGTCGTGCTCGACCCAGCCGGGCTGCGGGTAGATCTGTTCGAACTCTTTCTGGGCGATCGACACGATGTTGCCCTGGCGATCGAACAGCATCGCGCGGGAGCTCGTCGTGCCCTGGTCGAGCGCGAGGATGTACTGGTCCTGCATGTCTCTCATCTCCATCCGTGGATTAGTTGTGATGCGCGCCGTATGCCGCGGCGCGTCGGTGAATCAACGTCGGTCAAGCAAATTGCACGGGCGATTGCTCACGCGTGCGGCGCGTGCGCGGCCGCGAACCACGCATCGAGCGCGGCGCTCGCCGCGTCGAGCGTGCCCGGCGCGACGTGCAGCCCGAGCTTCGAGCGGCGCCACAGCACGTCCTGTGCGCAGGTCGCCCATTCGGTATCGCGCAGGTAGCGCAGCTCGGCCTCGAACAGGCCGGGCACGATCTCGGCGCCGAGATCGGCCAGCGACTGCGCATCGCCGACGACGCGCGCGGCACGCGTGCCGTAAGCGCGCGCATACCGGCGCGCGAGCGGCGCGGGCAGCCAGCGATGGCGCTTCGCGAATGCGTCGGCGAACGCATCGAATTTGGCGTTCGCGATGTCGCCGCCCGGCAGCGGGGCGCCGGCCGTCCATGCCGGTGCGTCGCGGCCGAGCGCGCGGCACAGCATGTCGCCGGCTTCTTCGGCGAGCTTGCGGAACGTCGTGATCTTGCCGCCGAACACCGACAGCAGCGGTGCGCCTTCGCCGTCGTCCATCTCGAGCCGGTAGTCGCGCGTGACGGCCGACGCGTTCGCGGCGTTTTCGTCTTCGAGCAGCGGCCGCACGCCCGAATAGGTCCAGTGCACGTCGGCCGGCGAGATCTTGCGCTTGAAGTAGCGGTTGATCGAATCGCACAGATACTGCGTTTCGTCGCGATCAATCGCGACGCGCGCCGGATCGCTCGTGTATTCGACGTCGGTCGTGCCGATCAGCGTGAAGTCGCGCTCGTACGGGATCGCGAAGATGATCCGCTTGTCGGGGTTCTGGAAGATGTAGGCGTGGTCGTGATCGAACAGCCGGCGCGTCACGATGTGGCTGCCCTTCACGAGCCGCACGCTGTGATGCGCGCCGCGGCCGAGCGCGCCGTGCAGCACGTCGCCGACCCACGGGCCGGCCGCGTTCGCGATCGCACGCGCACGCACGACGCGGATCGCGCCGTCCGGCCGCTGCAGCCGCGCTTCCCATTCGTCGCTGCGGCGCTCGGCCGACACGAGCTTCGTGCGCGTGAGGATCTCGGCGCCGCGCTCTTTCGCGTCGAGCGCGTTCAGCACGACGAGGCGCGCATCGTCGACCCAGCCGTCCGAATAGACGAAGCCGCGCCGGATCGAATCGACGAGCGGCGCGCCGGCCGCATGGCGGCGCATGTCGATGCCGCGCGAGCCGGGCAGCAGCTCGCGTTTCGCGAGGTGATCGTAGAGGAACAGGCCGATGCGGATCAGCCAGGCCGGACGCAGGTTCGGCATGTGCGGCATCACGAAGCGCAGCGGCCACATGATGTGCGGCGCCGCGCGCAGCAGCGTCTCGCGCTCCTGCAACGCCTTGCGCACGAGCCCGAATTCCTTGTACTCGAGATAGCGCAGACCGCCGTGAATCAGCTTCGTGCTGGCCGACGACGTGTGCGATGCGAGATCGTCCTGCTCGCAGAGCAAAACCGACAGGCCGCGGCCGGCCGCATCGCGCGCGATGCCCGCGCCGTTGATGCCGCCGCCGACGACGAGCAGATCGTAGCGATTCGGTTGATTCACCTGCTGTCCTTATCGTTCGAGAGTCGAGTTCATGGATCGAACACGAAATGTTCGAATTCGAAATTTAACGAACGAAATCGAAAAAGTAAAGTTCGAAAAAGAGGGGCGGGTGGCGCGCCGCGCGTTCCCGGACGATACTGGCGGGATCGACCGTTTCGCGAGGTGAATCATGCGTATTGGGATGGGGATCGGCGCGTGCGCCGTGGTGCTGGCGGCCTGCAGCGTAGGCACGCCGCCGCTCGCCGGCAACTGGCGGGCGCCGTCGTTCGTCGATCTGCAGACGGCGTGCGGCGGCACCGCGCGCGACTGGGGCGCGGACGCGCAGCCGGTCTACTCGGCGCTGTACGACGCGTACGTCGCGAAGCGCTATCGCGGGCTGTCCCAGGCGAACTACTGCGCGTTCGTAAACGAACTTTCCGCGCATTACGCGGCGCCGGACGCGCCGGGCCGCGCCGGCTGGATCGCGTATCTGAACGGCGCGCGGGCGCAGGCCGTCAGCTGGCGCGCGGCGGTCGATCCGACCTTGCGCGGCGGCTGAAGCGAGCGGAGCGAAACAACGGGAGCGGTGGGCCTGAAAACGCGGCGCGGCCGGGTAGGCCGGCCGCGGGCAGGTCACAAACGGCGGGACTTACGAATAGCGGTATTTGATCGACCGCAGCGTGGCGTCACCGGTTTCGGTCACGCAGTATTTTCGCCCCGATCCGAGCCCTTCGAGGCGGACGAGCTGTTGTTCGAGCAGCGCGTCGAGTTCTTCCCGATCCATGCTGGTCTGGTCGGGTGCGTCTTTCACAAGCAATAGCGTGGCGAATTCATGCGGACTCAGCATCGTTCTCTCCATGGCAACCGGTCTGCCCGCGCGGCCGGCATCGATGCCGGCGCACGTACCCCGCGGGGGATGGCTTGGGGGGAAAAGCTGCATTCGCCGGCCATGCGGTTCGCGCTCGCCCTGGCACAGGCGGAGCGGCAAACGGGCCGGGGAACTGGAGTCTAGTCGAGTGCGCAGGCAACGACAAATCGTGCCCCGTTAATTTTCCGTTTGACAGGCACGCCATCTGCAAGCGGTCCGGCCGCGCGGCGAACTTCTTGATTTCACTTGAAGTTCTCGATGCGGCGCAGCATCGCGCCGATCATTCGGCGACGTACACCTGCGTGCCGGCCGCGGCGATCGTATCGGCCATCTCGGCCGGCAGCGGCTTGTCGGTGAACAGCGCGTGGACCTGGCTCAGATGGCCCTGGCGCACGAGCGCCGGCCGGCCGATCTTCGAATGATCGGCGACGAGGTAGACCGTGCGCGCATGCTCGATGATCGCCTCCGCGACGCGGACCTCGCGCGTATCGAAGTCGCGCAGCGTGCCGTCGGCCTCGATCGCCGACGTGCCGATGATCGCGTAGTCGACCTTGAACTGCCGGATGAAGTCGATCGCGAGTTCGCCGACGATGCCCTTGTCCCAAGGCCGCACGATGCCGCCGGTGATCAGCACCTCGCAGTCGGGGTAGCCGCTCATCATCGACGCGACGTTCAGGTTGTTCGTGATCACGCGCAGCCCGTGATGGCGGTTCAGCGCGCGCGCGACTTCCTCGGTGGTCGTGCCGAGGTTGATGAACAGCGACGCCTGATCGGGGATGTGCGACGCCGCGAGCGCCGCGATGCGCCGCTTCTCGTCGTGGAACATGCGCTGCCGCGCGGTGTACGACACGTTCTCGGAACTGGTCGGCAGGCTCGCGCCGCCGTGATAGCGGCGCAGCAGGTTCAGGTCGGCGAGCCAGTTCACGTCGCGGCGGATCGTCTGCGGCGTGACGGCGAAATGCGCGGCGAGATCGTCGACGGTCACGAAGCCGTCGCGCTGCACCCATTCGAGCAATTCCTGCTGGCGCGCGTTCAGGGTGAGGCGGGGATCTCTGCTCATGTTCGACGGTCGGGGGCGTGAAAACGAAGCGGATATTGTAAGGGTGTCCGTCGCGCCGCCGGCACGCGGGTACACCCGATTCATGCGAAATGCACATGGATTCATTTCACAAATGAATTTGTGCGATTACGCCGATCGCGATGCAATGGCGGATTCCCCGCGCGCGGGGGCGCATTCCATTCGTTTTCGACGAGGTAGACCGATGACTGATTTCAACTGGCACAACCCGTATCCGACGCCCCGCATCCCGGTGTTCGCGCGCAACGTCGTATCGACGTCGCATCCGCTCGCCGCGCAGGCCGGGTTGCGGATGCTGTGGAAGGGCGGCAACGCGGTCGACGCGGCGCTCGCGGCCGCGGCCGCGATCACGGTCGTCGAGCCCGTCTCGTGCGGGCTCGGCGGCGATGCGTTCGCGCTCGTCTGGGACGGCGGCAAGCTGCACGGGCTGAACGCGTCGGGCGTCGCGCCGGCCGCGTGGAGCGTCGACTATTTCCGCCGGCGCCACGGCGAGGACGCGCACGGCATCGCGCGCAAGCCGACGCGCGGCTGGGACACCGTCACGGTGCCCGGCGTGATCGCGGGCTGGGAAGCGCTGCACGCGAAGTTCGGCTCGCTGCCGTTCGCGGACCTGCTCGAGCCGGCGATCGACATCGCGGAGCGCGGCTATTCGGTGTCGCCGATCGTCGCGCACAAGTGGGCGGCCGCCGTGCCGGAGCTGCAGGGGCTGCCCGGCTTCGCGGAGACCTTCATGCCGCGCGGCCGCGCGCCGCTCGTCGGCGAGCGCATGTGCCTGCCCGGCCATGCGAAGACGCTGCGCACGCTCGCGAACGAAGGCGCGCGCGCCTTCTACGAAGGGGCGCTCGCCGAGCAGCTCGTCGCGTTCGCGCGCGAAGGCGGCGGCGCACTGAGCGCGGAAGACTTGCGCGCCTATCGTCCGGAATGGGTCGAGCCGATCGGCAAACGCTTCGGTCGCCATACGATTCACGAGATTCCGCCGAACGGGCAGGGCATCGCCGCGCTGATCGCGCTCGGGATCGCCGAGCACGCGGGCGTGACGGACTGGCCCGTCGACTCGGCCGATTCGCAGCATCTGCAGATCGAGGCGATGAAGCTCGCGTTCGCGGACGTCTACCGCTACGTTGCCGATCCGCGCGCGATGGAAGTCACACCCGGGCAGATGCTCGACGACGCCTATCTGGCGGCGCGCGCGAAGCAAATCGACCGCACGCGCGCGACGCACTTCGAGGCCGGCCGCCCGCATTCGGGCGGCACGATCTATCTGTCGGCCGCGGACGAACGCGGGATGATGGTCAGCTTCATCCAGTCGAACTACATGGGCTTCGGCTCGGGCCTCGTCGTGCCCGGCGCGGGCATCGCGCTGCAGAACCGCGGGCACGGCTTCTCGATGGACCCGGCGTCGCCGAACGTGGTGGCCGGCGGCAAGCGGCCGTTCCACACGATCATCCCGGCGTTCGTGACCGAGGAGGCCGGCGGGCGCACGGAGGCCGTGATGAGCTTCGGCGTGATGGGCGGCGACATGCAGCCGCAGGGCCATCTGCAGACGATCGTCCGGATGCTCGGCTACGGGCAGCAGCCGCAGGCCGCGTGCTGCGCGCCGCGATGGAAGGTCAATCGCGACTTCACGCTCGACGTCGAAGCGACGATGGATCGCGCGACGGTCGAGGCGCTGGCCGCGCGCGGCCATACGATCAAGTCGATCGACGATCCTTACATGGATTTCGGCTCGGGCCAGTTCGTGTGGCGGCTCGATCCGGACGATCCCGATCGCGGCTACGTCGCCGCGAGCGACAGCCGCCGCGACGGTCTCGCCGCCGGTTTCTGACGGATTCCTTTCCGCTGTCGCGATGCGCGGGCGGCCGAACGGCCGCCCGTTTCGCTCGGTGCGCGCGATTCGAATGACGCGTCTAACATTCGGCAATGGATGCCGCGGAACTGCGTCAGGCGGGTATGGTCAGTGCTCTGAAGCACGAACTTCAAAGTCCGGCTAAGATGCCGTGATGATGGTTCGGCCGGACCAGCCTACTATAAACGCAAGCAAAACGCCGCCCGCGGTCGGTCGCCGTGCCGAAGGCACGGAGGGCCGCCCGGTGCGACGTCTGGGAGCGCACCACCATGCACACTGAAACGACGCATGTCATGCCGTGGCGAATCGAAGACATCGACCTCAACCGGATCGATCGTCAGCGCGCGGCCGCGAACGAGGACTTGCTGCTGCTGCTGTGCGCAGCGTCGTTCATCGAGAGCGGCTCCGATCTGTACACGAGCAATCTGAGCGAGTTCTTCAACGACGATCCCGAAGTGTCCGCGTGGCTCAACAATGCATGGGAGCACGAAGAATTGCAGCACGGCCGCGCGCTGAAGGCCTACATCGCGCACGTGTGGCCCGAGTTCGACTGGGATACGGCGTTCGCCAACTTCTTCGACGAGTATTCGAAGACGTGCTCGGTCGAAGCATTCGAGAAGACGCGCGCGCTCGAGATGGTCGCGCGCTGCGTCGTCGAGACGGGCACGGCCACGCTGTATCGCGCGATCAACGAGTGCTCGGACGAGCCGGTGCTCAAGGAAATCACCGACAACATCCGTACCGACGAAGTGCGCCACTACAAGCACTTCTTCAAATTTTTCAAGAAGTACAACCAGCTCGAAGGCAACGGCCGCCTCGCGGTGCTCGGCGCGCTGATGCGTCGCGTGATGGAAATCAAGAACGAGGATTCCGAGATCGCGCTGCGTCACGTGTTCGCGGTGCGGTATCCCGATCGCGTCGGCGACAGCGAATACAGCCGTGCGCGCGTCGCACGCATCAACTCGCTCGTGCGCCGCAATCTGTCGGCCGACATGTGCGTGAAGATGCTGCTCAAGCCGCTCGATCTGCCCGCGAAGATCCAGCCCGGCGTGCACTATCCGCTCACGAAGATCACGCAGCACGTGTTCTTCCGCTGATCGACAACGCGGGGCCGCGGCCGCTATGCTGCGGTTCCGCCGTTTACCGCCAGCCGGCTTCGCCACCATGACCGAATCCCATCGCCACGCGCTCGAACAATGGACGTTCGATGCGTGGCCGCCGGCCGTCGTCTCGCTGTTCGACGGCACCGCGCTCGAGCGTCACGCCGATTTCGCCGCGTCGCTGCTCGTCGCGACCGACGACGGACAATTGCGCACGACGCTGCTGAGCGTCGGCGAAATCTATGCGCGCGATCCGCGCACGCTGTTGCTCGCGCTATGGCCGCAGTCGCGTGCGGCGCGCGCGCTCGCGCAGCGGCGTGCGGCCGCGCTGACGCTCGTTGCGGACGGCGCGTTCTATCAGGCGCAACTCGACGTCACGCCGCTCGAAGGGACGTTCGGCGGATTGGCCGGCTTCGCTGCGACAATCGCGCACGGCGATGCGCAGCGCGTCGGCTATGCGCGTCTCGCGACGGGTGTCACGTTTGCACTGGAAGGCGAGCGCACCGCGGTGCTCGCACGCTGGCAGCGCCAGGTCGAGCACCTGCGGCGCGCGGCTGCACGGCTTCAGTGACCGCGCTGGCCGCTGCGCGACGAACGGTTGCGGTTCGGGTGCGCGGCGTTGCCGTTTGCGGCACGTGCGCCGTTGCCGCCTGACGGGCGCGCGCCGTTGCCGTTGCCGCCGCCCTGCGGGCGCGGCTTGGCGGCCGCCTTCGGCTTCGGTGCCTGGCCGTCGCGCTTCGCGCCCGGCTGCTGGGCGGCGCCGCCGGCGCGCGGCGCACGATTGCCGCCACCGCCGCCGCCATTGCCGCCACCGCCGCGCGGCTGCTGGCCGCGACGCTGCTGGATCGGTTCGGGCTTCGCATTCGGATCGGGCTCGAAGCCCGCGATCACTTCACGCGGAATCTCGCGCTTGATCAGCCGTTCGATGTCGCGCAGCAGCTGCTTCTCGTCAACGCACACGAGCGACACGGCTTCGCCGGTCGCGCCTGCGCGACCCGTGCGGCCGATGCGGTGCACGTAATCCTCGGGCACGTTCGGCAGATCGAAGTTGACGACGTGCGGCAGCTGATCGATGTCGATCCCGCGCGCGGCGATGTCGGTCGCGACGAGCACCTGCAGCGTGTTGTTCTTGAACTCGGCGAGCGCGCGCGTGCGGGCCGACTGGCTCTTGTTGCCGTGGATCGCCATCGCGCTGATGCCGTCCTTGGTCAGCTGTTCGGCGAGCCGGTTCGCGCCATGCTTCGTGCGCGTGAAGACGAGCACCTGGAACCAGTTGTGCTCGCGGATCAGATGCGTGAGCAGTTCGCGCTTGCGATCGCGGTCGACCGGATGGATCTTCTGCGCGACCGTCTCGGCGGTCGTGTTGCGGCGCGCGACCTCGATCAGCGCCGGCGAATCGAGCAGGCTGTCGGCGAGCGCCTTGATCTCGTCGGAGAACGTCGCGGAGAACAGCAGGTTCTGGCGCCGCGGCGGCAGCTTCGCGAGCACGCGCTTGATGTCGTGGATGAAGCCCATGTCGAGCATCCGGTCGGCTTCGTCGAGCACGAGGATGTCGAGATCCGACAGGTCGATCGTCTTTTGCTGCATGTGATCGAGCAGGCGGCCCGGCGTTGCGACGACGATATCGACGCCGCGCTTGAGCGCATCGATCTGCGGATTGATGCTGACGCCGCCGAACATCACGGTCGAGCGCAGCTTCAGATACTTGCTGTACGCACGCACGCTTTCCTCGACCTGGGCGGCGAGTTCGCGCGTCGGCGTGAGGATCAGTGCGCGCACGGCGCGCTTTGCGCTGCGATGCTCGGTGTAGAAGGTGTGCAGGCGCTGCAGGATCGGCAGCGTGAAGCCTGCGGTTTTGCCGGTGCCGGTCTGCGCGCCGGCGAGCAGATCGCCGCCGCCGAGGACCGCAGGAATGGCCTGCTGCTGGATCGGGGTCGGCGACGTGTAGCCGAGCTCGTTGACCGCCTTGACGAGCGGTTCGGCCAGGCCGAGAGATTCGAAAGACATAGATACCACGCTTGAGTTTTATGATCGGCGATGCGCGCCGCGCGGCCCGCGCGGGGAAAACCGGCATCGCCAAAAGCAAAAGGGCGCGGCCGCGGTTTCCCGCAGCCGCGCCCCGTTTGTGTGAGCCGCTTCTTAGTCGAGCGGTGCGGAACGCAGATCGCTGACCTGTTGCGGCGAGATCGGCGTACCGTTGTTACCCCACGACATCCGGATATACGTGACGACCGCCGCGACTTCCTGGTTCGACAGCGACTGCGCGAACGGCGGCATCCCATACGGACGCGGATTCTTGAACGTGCTCGGCGGATAGCCGCCATTCAGCACCATGCGGATCGGGTTGACTGCCGATTCCATCACGATCGAATGGTTGCCCGCGAGCGGCGGATACGCAGGCGGCTTGCCGGCGCCGTTCTCGGCGTGGCAGGTCGCGCAGTTGTCTGCGTAGATCTTCTTGCCCTGCTCGAACAATGCATTGCCGAACTGCTTCGACGGCTCGTACTGCATGTTCTTCGGCGCTTCGGCCTTCTGCGGGATCGACTTCAGATACGTCGACATCGCGCGCGTATCTTCGTCGGTCATGTACTGAAGGCTGTTGTGCACGACGTCGGCCATCGGACCGAACACCGCACCCTTGTTCGACACGCCGGCCTGCAGCAGGTCGGACAGCTCCTGCACGTGCCAGTCGCCGAGACCGAGTTCCTTGTCGTTGGTCAGCGACGGCGCGTACCAGTTCTGCAGCGGGATCAGGCCGCCGGCGAACGCTGCCGAATTGACCGGGCCGCCCATCATGTTGATCGACGTGTGGCACATCGAGCAGTGGCCGAGGCCTTCGACGAGATAGGCGCCGCGGTTCCATTCGACCGACTTGGTCGGATCCGGCTTGTACTCGCCTTCCTTGAAGAACAGCGTGCGCCAGCCGATCAGCAGGTTGCGGTTGTTGAACGGGAACTTCAGTTCATGCGGACGGCTCGGCACCGAAACCGGCGCGACCGAGCGCAGGTAGGCGTAGATCGCGTCCGAATCCGCGCGCGTGACCTTCGTGTAGCTCGCGAACGGGAAGCCCGGGTACAGCAGGCTGCCGTCCTTCGAACGGCCCGTGTGCATCGCGCGGTAGAAGTCGTCCGACGTCCACTTGCCGATACCGTTCTGGTCGTCCGGCGTGATGTTCGGCGTATACATCGTGCCGAACGGCGTCGCCATCGGCAGGCCGCCCGCGAACGGCTTGCCGCCGCGCACGGTGTGGCACGCGATACAGTCGCCGACGCGCGCGAGGTATTCGCCCTTCTTGATCAGCGCGGCCTGATCGGCCGGCGTGGCCGCGACGGCGGAAGCGCCGTGCAGCGTGTCGTTGCCCGACCAGAGCACGGGCACGAGAGCCGCTGCCGCGACGATCGCGACAGCCGAGAGTGCAAACAGGGACTTGCGTTTCATTATGTCTGTCTCCCTTGCCTTATTGCGGTTCGCTGCCGCAGGCGAGCGGAGTCTTCATCGAACGCGCCGGAGCCGGCACGGGGTTGGCGGGCGCCGGCTGCGCGGCGAGCCATGCCGTCACGGCCGTCACGTCTTCGTCGGACAGCTTCGATGCGATGTCGTGCATGCAGTCCGGTGCCTTGGCGTGGCGGTTGCCCGAACGCCATGCGCCGAGCTGCGCGCTCAGGTAGTCGGCGTGCAGGCCGACGAGGCCCGGGATCGCCGGCTGCATGCCGGTCAGCGCGGCGCCGTGGCAGGCGACGCAAGCCGGCAGCTTGCGCGACGGATCGCCCTGCGTGACGAGCTGCTTGCCGCGCGCGAGCGTCGCGGCCGGCAGCGTCGGCTTCGCCGGCGTCGGGTACGGCGGACGCTCGGCCGAGAAGTGCTCGGCGATCTCGCGCAGGTAATCGTCGCTCAGATACGTGAGCAGATAGTTCATCGGCGGATACTTGCGCCGGCCGTCGCGGAAGTTGACGAGCTGGTTGTACAGGTACTCGGCCGGCTTGCCTGCCAGACGCGGGAAGTAGTCGTTGTCCGTGCCCTGGCCGTGGACGCCGTGGCATGCGGTACAGCCGCGCACGCGCTCGGCCATCGTATCGAGTGCCTTGAGCGGCGCCTGCTGCGCGTGGGCTTGCTCCGTGGGCTTGGTCTGCGCTTGGGCAGCGCTCGTAAGGCCCGCTCCGCCGATCAACAGAACGGCGAGCAGCGGACGGATGAGGCGTCTTGAAGACACACGAGACTCCATGTTTATTCGTCGGGGACCTGTCCGGGCTACGATCGGCTCGGCATGACGGCAGGACAGCCGGGCTGCTGCGACGCGGCATTCTATCATCGATGGGTAATGACGGCTATTTGGCAAAAGGACATCGGTTCCTGTCTGTTTCCGACTTGCGACAATTTGACGCGCATCGTGCGCAGGCCGCGTGAACCGGCGTGCGTTTTGTCCATCGAAGACCGTACACTCGCGGGTCGCGCCGCGTCCGCGTGCCGCCGACCCAGTCATTTCTCCCGTTTTTCCGGATTTCTCGATGACGTTTCCTACCGTGCCGTTGCCCGTTTTTTGCTGTCCGTCCCGCCGCCCGTCCTGCGTTCGCCGTGCCGCGAACCTGCCGTTCGCGGGAGGGTGCGCACGATGAGGATCGACAGCTTGTGGATCGGGCAGGTCGCGCTTGCGGCGTTGATGGATGCGGCGTTCGCGATGGCGGTCGGCTCTGCGCTGCTGAAGGGCTGGCTCGGCAGGGACGGCGCGCGGCCCGTCGTCGCGCCCGCGCATCCGGCGTGGGTGCGCGCGCAACATTCGCTCGTCGCGGCCGCGCTTGCGCTCGTGCTCGCGGATCTCGGCTGGCTCGTCTACGAAGCCGCGTCGATGAGCGGTGCGGGGCTCGGCGGCGCGTTTGCGGCGATGCCGACCGTGCTCGCGCAGACGCATGCCGGCTTCGCGTGGAGCGTCGCGTTCGGCGGTGCCGTCGTGCTCGCGATCGTCGCGCTGCTCAAGCCGGACGGCACGGTCGCGCACGCGCTGCTGTGGCTCGCGGTGATCGTGATCGCGGCCGGCAAGGCGTCGCTCGGCCATGCGGCCGATGTGGGTGCGCTGTCGGCCGCCGTCGGCGTGCAGACCGTGCATCTGCTCGCCACCGCGGTATGGGGCGGCGTCGTGCTCGCGGGCGGGCTCGCGGTGTTGCCGGTGCTCGGCTCGTCGGTTGCGCGCGGCGCGCTGATCCGCATCGGTCAACAGATGTCGCGCACGTCGGTGATCGCGGTCGTGTTCGTGCTCGGCACCGGCGTGCTGAATGCGCTGCGCGGCCTCGGCGGTTCGCTCGCGCCGCTCGACGGCAGCACGTGGGGACGCGTGTTGCTGCTGAAGCTGCTGCTCGTCGCGCTCGCGCTCGTGCTCGGCGGGCTGAACCGCTTCTCGGCGCTGCCGCGGCTGCGTCGCACCGCGTCGACCGAGGACGCGCATACGTTCCGCAACATCCTGCATCTCGAGGCGCTGACGATGATCGGCGTGTTCGTGGCGGCGGCCGTGCTGTCGTTCAGCGTGCCGGGGTTCGCGGCGCTCGGATGACGGCGCGCGCGCGGCGCGCACAATGAAAAAGGCCGCCGGTCGTTCGACCGGCGGCCGTATCGCAATCGACGCATCGCGCTGGCGCGTCCCGCACGCGATGCGCCCCGCCTCTCATCTCACCACTCGGCGACGCTGCCGTCCGCGTGGCGCCACACGGGATTGCGCCAGCGATGGCCGGTCTTCGCCATCTCGCGCACCTTCTCCTCGTTCACGTCGATGCCGAGCCCCGGCCCTTGCGGAATCGCGACGAAGCCGTCGTCGTAGCGGAACACTTCCGGATTGCGCAGATAGTCGAGCAGATCGTTGCCCTGGTTGTAGTGGATGCCGAGACTCTGCTCCTGGATGAACGCGTTGTAGCTGACCGCGTCGAGCTGCAGGCACGCGGCGAGCGCGATCGGCCCGAGCGGGCAGTGCAGCGCGAGCGCGACGTCGTAGCTTTCGGCGAGCGTCGCGATCTTCCGGCATTCGGTGATGCCGCCCGCGTGCGATGCATCGGGCTGGATGATGTCGACATAGCCGCCGGCGAGGATGTGCTTGAAGTCCCAGCGCGAGTAGAGCCGCTCGCCGAGCGCGATCGGCGTGTTGGTCTGGTTCACGATGTCGCGCAGCGCCTCGGCGTTCTCCGACAGCACGGGCTCCTCGATGAACATTAGCTTGTACGGATCGAGTTCCTTCGCGAGCACCTTCGCCATCGGCTTGTGCACGCGGCCGTGGAAGTCGACGCCGATTCCGACGTGCGGACCGACCGCGTCGCGCACGGCCGCGACGTTCGCGATCACCTGCTCGACCTTGTCGTAGGTATCGACGATCTGCAGCTCTTCCGAGCCGTTCATCTTCACGGCCTTGAAGCCGCGCTCGACCACGGCGCGCGCGTTGTTCGCGACGTCGCTCGGCCGGTCGCCGCCGATCCACGAATAGACCTTGATGCGCTCGCGCACCTGGCCGCCGAGCAGCGCGTGCACGGGCACGCCGTGATGCTTGCCCTTGATGTCCCACAACGCCTGATCGACGCCCGCGATCGCGCTCATCATGATCGGGCCGCCTCGGTAGAAGCCCGCGCGATACATCACCTGCCAGTGATCCTCGATGAGGCGCGGGTCCTTGCCGACCAGGTAGTCGGCGAGTTCGTGCACGGCGGCTTCGACGGTGTGCGCGCGGCCTTCGACGACCGGCTCGCCCCAGCCGACGATGCCCTCGTCGGTTTCGATCTTGAGGAACAGCCAGCGCGGCGGAACGATGAAGGTTTCGAGGCGGGTGATTTTCATGTCGCGAGTCTCCAGGGTTGACCGGCGTGCCCGATGGGCGCCACGCCGGCCGCGTGCTTTCGCGTTATCCTAGCGTAGCGCGTTAAAAAATAGTATTAATAGCACTATTGTGCACATAGTGGGCAACGGCGCCCGACGGAGAACGATCATTCAACGCGATTTGCATGGACAAACGGCCTTCCGGCTCGCGACGGCGATCCTGCGCGGCGACTATCCGCCCGATTCGCTGCTGCCGCGCGAGCCCGACCTGATGGCGATGTTCGGCGTGAGCCGCACGGTGTTGCGCGAAGCGTTGCGCACGCTGACGTCGAAGGGGCTCGTCGAATCGCGTCCGAAGGTCGGCACGCGCGTGCGCCCGCGTCGCGCGTGGAATCTGCTCGATGCCGATCTGCTCGACTGGTATGCGCGCGTCGCGCCGGCGCTGTCGTTCGCGCTGAAGCTGCAGGAGATGCGCGAAATGATCGAGCCGCACGCCGCGGCGATGGCCGCACGCGTGCGGGCCGCGGATGCGATCGCGGCGATCGACGAGGCGTTGGGTGCGATGGCCGCCGCGCGCAACGTCGACGAATGGGTGCGCGCGGACCTGCGGTTTCATCTCGGCGTGCTCGAGGCGGGCGGCAACGAGTTGCTGGTGCCGCTCGGCGCGCTGATCGATCGCACGCTCGAGGCGCAGTTGCATCTGAATGCAAGGCGCGCGCACGTGTACAACGCGTCGTTGGCCGAGCACGCGGCGGTCGGCGATGCGATTCGCGCGGGCGACGCGGACGGCGCGCGTCGCGCCATGGCGGCGCTGCTCGCGGTGACGCGCGCGCGCATCGAGCAGTCGTGATGGGGGCGCCCCGCTAGGGGCGCCGGCGAGCGGTGCTCGGCGAGGGGCGCTCGGCTAAGGGCGCTCGGAGATCGGTGCCCGGAAAGGGCGCCCGGCTAGGCGCGCCCGGCTAGAAGCGCGCCGCTAACGGCGCCCGGCAACGAGCACTCGCCCTTCGCACGGTTCGCTACGCGTTCGCGCAGCCGCCCGGTTTGAGCACGCGCTGCGTCGACGCCGGATATTTCTCGAGCAGGGCGGCGGGCCGCCTCGGGCGCGCGACCAATTCGCCGCCGCAGTTCGGGCAGCGGCCTTGCAGGACGGTGTCGGCGCAGGTCGCGCAAAACGTGCATTCGAACGTACAGATGCGCGCGTCCGCCGAATCGGGCGGTAGATCCTTGTCGCAGCATTCACAGCCGGGGCGCAGTTCGAGCATCGCGGTTTCCTTGGTCGGGGAGGTCGGGGCCTGCGCCGCCGGGCGGCGCAGCTGCACGCTACTGTACGCGTGTGGCGCGGCGCGGCCAATGGTCGGCCAAGGGCGCGCTCACGCCACTGGCGCCTGTGCGCGGCGGCGGTCGTACTCGGTCTTGTCGACCGGTCGTGCATCGGCGCGGCCCAGCTCGCTCATCGCGATGCGATAGGTTTCGCGGGCGCTGAGCGCGGCCAGCGCGGCGATCACGGTGATGCCGAACGCGATCGCGCCGACGGTCAGCCAGATGTGCGTCGCACCGGGCGGCGCGACGGCCGTAAACAGCGCGGGCAGCATCGCGGTGATCGCCGTGCCGACGTTCTGCGCGATCGCCATCGCCGAGACGCGCGTGCGCGTCGGAAACAGCTCGGGGTAGAAGCTCGGGAACACCGCGTTGTAGCCCTGGTAGACCACGCCCCACATCAGCAGCGACATCGCGAAAGCGAGCGGGACGCTCTGGATGCTGATCGCATAGAGATAAGCGAAGGCGAGCAGCCCCGAGAGCAGCGCGCCGAACACGATCGGCGGCTTGCGCCCGATCCGGTCGGACAAACTGCCGACGTACGGAATCACCAGCACCGCGACGATGTTGCCCGCGACGGGAATCCAGAGGTAGACATCCTTCGCGAATCCGATGCCGTAGGCCGGCTGCACGGCGTAGGCCGCGCCGAAGATCGTCGCGACGACGGGAATCACGTTCATCAGCGACATGCAGACCACACGCAGCATGTCGGCCCAGTGGAACCTGAATGCCTCGACGACGGGCGAGCGCGCGCGCGTCTGCCGTGCTTCCTCGCCGGTGAAGGCGGGCGTCTCCGTCACGTTGCGGCGGATCACCCAGCCCGCGAAGATCACCACGACGCTCAGCAGGAACGGAATGCGCCAGCCCCAGCTGTTGAACTGCTCGGCCGGCATGTAGTGCGCGAGCGGCAGGAACACGGCCGCCGCCAGCACCTGGCCGGCCTGCACGCCCTGCAGCGTGAAACTCGAAAAGAAGCCGCGCCGGCCGAACGGCGCGTGTTCGAGGATCATCGAGCTTGCGCCGGAGATTTCGCCGGCTACGGCAAAGCCCTGAATCAGCCGCAGGATCACGAGCAGGACCGGCGCCAGCAGGCCGATCTGGTCGTAGGTCGGCAGCAGGCCGACGCCGATCGTCGCGAAGCCCATCAGGAACATGCACGAGAGCAGCACCGTCTTGCGCCCGTGCGTGTCGCCGAGGTGGCCGAGCACGAATGCGCCGATCGGCCGCGCGACATAGCCGACGCCGTAGGTCGCGAGCGACGCGACGATCGCGGTGGTCGGATCGCCTTTCGGAAAGAAGATCTGCGGGAAGATCAGCGCTGCCGCCGTCGCGTAGATGAAGAAGTCGTAGTACTCGAGCGCCGAGCCGATCCAGCCGCTCGCGGCGGCCTTCTTCGGCTGGTGTCCGGGTTGGGGTTCGCGGGCCGCGCGTGCGGTCATGGCTATCTCCGGTTTCGTTGGGTTTCTCTGCGCGAATCGACGCATCGATCGCGTTCATTACAACTTGAAAGGTTAGAGGCGGCGAGGTCGGCGCGACAAGCGCGAGCGGCGGGTGCGCGTTCGATCATCGCGCGTGTGCGTCCGATGATCGGACGCTTCGAGGGTTTGTCCGGGCAGGCAGGTTGCGCGGATGGACCGCTTCGCCGACGCCCCGATCGGCCGATTGACGATGCGTGCCGGCCATGCGCATCATGGCGCGCGACCTATGACGGCACCGCCGTTGTGTGCCGAACCCACCGGAGACGACCATGCTGTATCACGGAAGCTGTCACTGCGGCGACGTGAAGTTCGACGTCGAGGGCGACCTGCAGGGCGTGATGGCCTGCAACTGCTCGATCTGTCGGCGCAAGGGCGCGCTGATGTGGTTCGTGCCGCGTGACCGGATGACACTCGTCACGCCCGACGAACACCTCGGCACCTATACGTTCAACAAGCACGTGATCCGTCATCGCTTCTGCAAGCGCTGCGGCATTCATCCGTTCGGCGAGGGCGTCCATCCGAACGGCACCGCGATGGCCGCGATCAACGTGCGCTGCCTCGACGACGTCGACCTCGACGCACTGCCGGTCACGCATTTCGACGGCCGCTCGCACTGAGCGGCGCGGCGTCCGCCGCGACGCTCACGACGGCTGCGTCGCGCGTCCGTTCTGCGCGGGCAGTTCGGCCTGCGGCGCCGGCCCTGCGGTACGCACGCCGGCGTTGGCCGGGCGCTCGATCAGCGGCGCGAGCGCGGGCGCCATCGACTTCAGCAACTGCACGGCCATCGCACTCGTGAAGTCGTAGCGTGCCGCATACGGTTCGTGTGCGGTCGCGGTCAGCACGCCGAAGAACCGGTCGCCGATCACGAACACGAACGTGCCGCTGCGATTTACCTTGCGCGATTCGATCAGCCGCGCCCCGCGCGCATAGACGTTGAAGCGCTGGTCGCCCGTGCCGGTCTTGCCGTACACCGGCAGCGTCTTGCCGTCGGGCAACGTGAGCCCGCCCGCGAGACGCCGCGCGGTGCCGTTCAGCACGACGTCGCGCAGCAGCGTGCGTGCGACGTTGACGATTTCCGGCGACAGCATCGGCTGCGGCTGCGCCGGCGCGCGCACGAAGCGCGTTTCGTACGGCGTGCCCTTCGCGAAGTCCAGGCGCGTGATCGTTTCGGTCGGCGCCTTGTCGCCGCCGTTCGCGATCAGGCCGATCAGTTTCGCGAGTGCGTCGGGCTGATCGCCCGACGCGCCGATCGCCGCCGCGTACGACGGCGTGACTTCGGCAAACGGATAGCCGAGCGCACGCCAGGCCTTCGTGATCGCGCCGTAGGCGCGCAGCTCGACCATGCGGCGGATGCGGCGGTCCTGCGTGGCGTGATAGCGCGTCTTGTACAGCCACGAGTACGTATAGAAGCGCGCATCGCGGCTGTCGCGCAGCACGTCGTCGAGCGGTGCATCCGGATGCGCGCGCAGATAGTTCAGCGTCCACAGTGCGAGCGGATGCACGCTCGCGATATAGCCGCGGTCGTTCAGGTTGAAGCGGTCGATCGCGTACTTCGCGTACAGCGCCGCGAGATCGTCGTCGGACAGCGACGCCGCCGGCGTGCCCTTCAGCTGCTTGCGCATTTGCGCCTCGAACCACGCGAGCGATTCGTTCGGCGCGACGCTGCGCAGCACGGTCGCGATCTTCGGCGGCGACTTGCGGACGTCCTGCAGCATCAGCGCGAGCGCGTCGTCGGGCGATTTGCCGGCATAGCGCGTGTAGTAGCGCTTCACGTACACCTTGCTTTCGCCGTCGACGAACTGCTGCAGATACTGCTTGCGCTGTTCCGGATCGCCGAGCCACGACGACGACGGGCCGGCCGTCTGCACCATTTCATAGTGGACGATGTCGCGCATCAGCCGCACGAACACAAGGTTCACCGAATGCTCGAACGCCGTATGCAGCGTCATGATGCGGCCGTTGTCGGACTTCTCGAAGTTCGAGAAGACCTGGGCGCCGCCGCCCGTATAGAACACGTCGGGGCTCGCCGAATACTTGCGCTCGACCGCCGCGTCGAGCATCGCCTGCAGCGAGCGGTCGCGCGTATGCGACAAGTAGTCGAGCGCCCAGCGCGAGAGTCCGTCGATCGGATCGGGCTTCACGCGCGCGAGCTCGGCATTCGACAGATGCCCGTAGCGCGCATGCAGGTCGGCCACGATCTGCAGATAGGTGATCAGCGTGCGCAGTTTCGCGGTCGAGCCGAGGTTGATGCGGCCGCCGCGATTCACGTCGAACGGCTGGTTGACGCTGTCGGTCTGCACGCGCAGCAGGTTGGCGCCGTTGCGATGTTCGTACAGCGTGAAGCTGTACGTGAGGTGCGACGGGTCGTCCTTCGGCGCGAGCATCTCGAAGCCGTACAGGCCGGCCGCCTGTGCGCCGTCGCGCGTGGACGCCTGCGCGAGCCGTTCGGCGACCGCGCGCTGCACGCCGTTGTCGAGCGTGCTCGTCGCTTCGAGGTCGAGCTGGTCGAGCTGATAGAGATCGCTGATCCCGAGCGCCGCGAGCAGCGATGCGCGCGCCGACGTGATCGCCTTGCGCGACACGAAGGACTGCACGCGCGCGGCAGCCGGCGGCGCACTGAGCTCGATGTGCGCGGCGAGCGCCGCATCGCGCAGCGCCGGCGAGATCACGCCGCCGTTCGCGAGCAGCCGCAGGTAACTGTCGGTCAGCCGCTGCAGCGCCGGATAGCCGCGATTCAGGAAATACGACGGCGCGCGCTGCGCGATGATCAGCGACAGCACCTGGCGGAACGTCTCGCCTTGTTCGTCGATGTTGTCGCCGGTCGTCGGCGCGGCCAGGATGCGGTTCACGTCGTTGAAGTCGCGGCCGTACCATGCGGCGAGCCCGTCGCCGATGCCGGTGATTTCGCCGATGTGCGGCCGCGCGGCGAGCGGCACCGAATTCAGATAGCGCACGACGATCGTGCGGCGCGCGAGCATCGTCTGCGGGCCGTTCAGATACGCGCGGATCGACGCGGACGCGATCTGCCGCAGCTTCTCCGGCGGCGTCGAGGTGCGGCCGTCCGGCGAATGGCGGAACTTCTCGATCTGCGTCGCGAGCGTGCTGCCGCCGGGGCGCGCCTGATGATGGTTGACCACGTGCAGCGCCTGATCGGCGAGCGCGCGGCTGAAGCGTCCCCAGTCGATCGCCGGGTTGCGGTTCGGCTCGTTTGCGTCGAGCAGGTAGCGGTCTTCGATGAACAGCAGCGAATCGACGACGACGCGCGGCACCGTATCGAAATCCGCGTAGACGCGCTGCGGCGACACCGACGCGAACAGCGGCGAGCCGGTCGAATCGAACAGCATCAGGCCCGTCTGATCCTTCTCGGCGTACGGGAGAAACAGCCCGTGCTCGGCGAGCGACATCATGCGCGCGGAGTCGTGTGCCTGCTTGCCGACGACGAAGCCGCGTGCGAGCAGTCGTTGCTGGAACTCGGGAATCAGCGCATAGCCGAGACGCCGGTCGTACGGGCCGTTCGCGGGAAAGCGGATGTGATCGCTCGCGCCGGCCTCGACCGTGTAGCCGATGTCGCGCGTCAGTTCGGACAGGTAATGCGCCTGCAATCGCGACGTTTCGATTTCCGTCTGCACGACGCGTGCAATGATGGCGACCGCGATCAGCAACGCGGCCAACAGGGACCACTTGACCCACGTCCAGACCGATGCGGCTCCGGTCACGCGCGGCAGGATGCGATTCAGCGGCCGATTCATGGCGGCATCTCCCTGAGGGCGCGGGCTCCGGCCGCCACCCATTATCGATTAGTGTAGTCCGCAAAGGCGGTCTGCCAAGAGCGGTCATCTACGGAGATGCGCCGACGCAACGCGCATTCCCGCGGCTGCATCGGGCTGCGCGGCGGCGCGCGATGTACGGCGATTGGACGGGAATTCGTGCCGGATCTCCGGCGCTTGTCGGCGTGCGCGGCAGGCTTTTTGAAAGGCGCCGCAGCGAGCGCGCGGCGCGCACGGATCGCACGCGTGCGACGCGTCGTGCGAGATCGGCGGGCAGATACCGATTGCATCCGCGCGCGCCCGGTGGACGGGCCGCGCGGGGCGCAGCGCAACGGCTTCCTAGTCGAACGCGCGGCTGCGTTCGTCGTATTCGGGCGACGCGTGCGTGCCCTTCATCGATCGCTGCGCGAATATGTAATCCGCGCTCAGACGCTGCCTTCCTTTTCAATGACGAGAATGCGCGCTTCGCCGAGCGGATGCGCGACGTGCTCGGTGCCGGCCGACGCGTGGAATACGTCGCCTGCCTCGAGTATCGCCGTGCGTTCGACGCCCGCTTCGCGATAACGCATCTCGACGCGGCCGTCGAGCACGGCGAACACTTCTTCTCCGTCGTTCACGTGCCATCGATATGGCTGGTCCGTCCAGTGCAGGCGGACGGTGATTCCGTCCAGATTCGCGATGTCGAGCGCGCCCCACGCGCGGTCTGCCGTGAATGCTTTGCTGCGGATGATCTGCATGGTCCTGATGTCCGTCAACGCGATGTGCGGCGGCGGCCGGGACGGCCGCGCGCCGCGTTGTGTCGGGTGCGGCGTGCGCTCAGCGCGCCATGGCCGCGAGCGCACGATCGATCGTTTGCGCGCGATTGTCGAACCCGGCGGCCGTGCGCGCGTTCACGCGCGCGACGACCGATGCCGGTGCGGTGTCCGGCGAGCCGGCGTCGAACGGTGGCGCGGGCGCGTATTCGAGCTCCAGCTGGATCGCCTGCGCTTCCTCGTCGCCGACGAGTTCCGCGGCGATCGTCAGCGCGAAGTCGATACCGGCCGTGACGCCGCCGCCGGTGATCAGGTTGCCGTCGCGCACGACGCGCTCGCGCACGGGCACCGCGCCGAGCCGCTCGAGCAGCGTATGAAAGCGCCAATGCGTGGTCGCACGGCGTTCGCGCAGCAGGCCCGCGACACCGAGCAGCAGTGCACCCGTGCACACCGACGTCACGTAACGCGCATCCGCTGCGCGCTGCTGCACGAACGCGATCGTTTCCGCATCGAGCAGCAGCGCGTTGATGCCGCTGCCGCCCGGAATGCAGATCACGTCGAGCGGCGGACAGTCCGCGAACGTGTGCGTCGGCGTCAGCGCGAGTCCGCTGCTCGACGCGACCGGTTCGCGCGATTTCCACACGAGATGCACGGCGGCGTCGGGCAGCGACGCGAGCACGTCGTGCGGGCCGGTGAGATCGAGTTGCTGGACGCCGGGAAAGACGAGAAAACCGATATGCAGGGTCATGCCGGGACTCCGTGAAGAGAAGGGCCGCGCCGCGGCGCGGGATGGACAGACCGATTCTAGGCGCGTAGTGTTTGGCGAAATTGCCATATCGCCCACGTTTTCCGCCAATCGCCATGTCGTCGCCGCGTCCGATCCTGATCCTCGCGTTTCCGCGCGCGCAATTGCTCGACGTATCGGGGCCGTTGCAGGTGTTCGCATCCGTCAACGAACTCGCGCTCGAGCGCGGACGGCCGGCGCCCTATGCGCCGCGCATCGTCGCCGCCGACGCGGGGCCGGTCGAGACGTCGTCGGGCGTCGCGGTGGTCGCCGACTCGCTGCGCTCGGCCGCGCGCGGCATCGATACGCTGATCGTCGCGGGCGGCAAGGGCGTGCATGCGGCGTCGCGGGACGCGCGGCTCGTGCGTTGGGTGCGTCGGCAGGCGGATCGCGCGCGACGCGTCGCATCGGTCTGCACCGGCGCATTCCTGCTCGCCGAAGCGGGGCTGCTCGACGGGCGTCGCGCCGTCACGCACTGGACGCGCTGCGACGAGCTTGCGGCGCGCTATCCGAACGTTCGCGTCGAAGCCGATCCGATCTTTATCCGCGAAGGCGCGCTGTGGACGTCGGCCGGCGTGACGGCCGGCATCGATCTCGCGCTGGCGCTCGTCGAAGAGGATCTCGGCCGCGCGGTGGCGCTCGACGTCGCGCGCGAGCTCGTCGTGTTCCTGAAGCGCCCGGGCGGCCAGGCGCAATTCAGCGCGATGTTGTCGATGCAGCGTACCGACGACCGGTTCGGCGAACTGCATGCGTGGATCGCCGAACATCTGGGCGCCGATCTGTCGGTGCCGGCGCTTGCCGAGCGCGCGCGAATGAGCGAGCGCAGCTTCGTGCGCCACTATCGCGCGAGCACCGGCCGCACGCCGGCGCGCGCGGTCGAGCAGATTCGCGTCGAGGCGGCGCAGCGGCTGCTCGGCGAGACCGGCTGGCCGGTCAAGCGGATCGCCGCGCGTTGCGGATTCGGCTCCGAGGAGACGCTCAGGCGCAGTTTCGTGCGCGTGCTCGGCGTGTCGCCGCAGGAATATCGCGAGCGGTTCGTGCGCTGAGCCGACGCGCGGCATCGAGCCGACGGAAATCCGCGGCGCGATGGGCGAAAGCGGCGCGACTATTCAGGAGACGAGAACAATGGAGCGGGGCTTGTGCCGCGCCGTCCGGCGGCTCTATCCTGTCCCGTTGGCGATTCGAAGGGGAGCAGCATGGACCGGATCCAGGCAATGGAAGTTTTCACGCGCGTGGTCGACGCGAACAGCTTCACGCGGGCCGCGGAGACGCTCGCGATGCCGCGCGCGTCGGTCACGACGATCATCCAGAATCTCGAGGCGCTGCTCGGCGTGCGCCTGATGCACCGGACGACGCGGCGGCTGTCGCTGACGCCGGAAGGCGCCGCGTACTACGAGCATTGCGTGAAGATTCTGTCGGAAATCGCGGAAGCGGACGCGAGTTTCCAGAAGGGCAAGCCGACCGGCGTGCTGCGCGTTCACATGCCGAGTTCGCTCGGACGGCGGCTCGTGATTCCGTCGCTGTCGCTGTTCCGGCAGCGCTATCCGGACATCACGCTCGATCTGGGGCTGTCCGATCGGCCGGTCGATCCGGTCGAAGAGGGGATCGACTGCATGATTCGCGTGGGGCCGCTCGAGGATTCGTCGATGGTCGCGCGCCGGATCGGGATGCTCAGACGCGTGACGTGTGCGGCGCCCGACTATCTGGCCCGTCACGGCGAGCCGCGCGAGATCGCCGATCTCGCCGGGCACTACGCCGTGAACTTCCGTGCGACGCAGGGCGGGCGCGCGGTGCCGTGGGTGTTCCTGATCGACGGCAAGCCGGTCGAGGTGCGGATGAATGCGAGCGTCACGGTCAACGATTCGGATGCGTATGTGAACTGCGGGCTGGAAGGGTTCGGGATGATCCAGCCGACGCTGTTCATGGTGGTGTCGAATCTGCTCGACGGGTCGCTGGTCGAGGTGCTGCCGGACTGCAATCCGAAGCCGAAGCCGATTTCGATCATGTATCCGCACAACCGGCATCTGTCGGCGAAGGTGCGCGTGTTCGCGGACTGGATCGCGGAGGTGTTCGAGTCGACGCCGGCGCTTGAAGGCGGCGAGAACTGGCGGCGGAATGTGCGGGGGAAGGTCGAGGGTGAGGCGGTAGGGTCGGTGGTGGCTTGAGTTGAACGGTGCGGGTGTGTTCTCGGGCAGGGAGGGCGCGGCGGCGCGCTGGGCGCGCGATGCAATGAAAAAAGCCGCTGAACCTTTCGGAACAGCGGCTTTTCGCATTTGGTGGCGAATCAGGGACTCGAACCCCGGACCTGCGGATTATGATTCCGTCGCTCTAACCGACTGAGCTAATTCGCCGAAGACTTGAATTATGTAGATCGCCCGCCTCGCTGTCAACACCTTTTTTCATCCAGGCTCGAAAAAAGTCGCCGAGCAGCCGCACCACGGGTGCGCAGGCGGGCAAATGAGGCGCCGGCCGATCTGCCGGCACGGCGCCGTCCCCGTGCCTGACCGTCAATCCTGCGCGTAGATGTTCGAGTCCTTCGTCTCCTTGACGAACAGCAGCCCGATCACGAACGTGACCAGCGCGATCACGATCGGATACCACAGCCCCGAATAGATGTCGCCCTTCGCCGCGACGATCGCGAAGGCGGTCGCCGGCAGGAACCCGCCGAACCAGCCGTTGCCGATGTGATAGGGCAGCGACATCGACGTGTAGCGGATCCGCGTCGGGAACATCTCGACCAGCATCGCCGCGATCGGCCCGTAGACCATCGTCACGTAGATCACGAGGATCGTCAGGATCACGATCGTCATCGGCCAGTTCAGCTGAGCCGGATCGGCCTTCGCCGGATAGCCGGCCGCCTTCAGCGTCGATGCGAGCGTCTTGTCGAACGCCGCACCCTGCGCCTTCGCATCGGCTGCCTTGCCGTCATAGGCCGGGATCACCGTGTCGCCCACCTTGATCTGCGCGGTCGTGCCGGCCGGTGCCGCGACGTTCTCGTAGTTCAGACCGGCCTTCGCGAGCGCACTCTTCGCGATGTCGCACGAGTTCGTGAACTTCGACGTGCCGACCGGGTTGAACTGGAACGAGCACGTTGCCGGATCGGCGACGACCGAGATCGGCGCCTTCTGCGTCGCGATCTCGAGCTGCGGGTTCGCGTAGTGAGTGAGCGCCTTGAACAGCGGGAAGTAGGTAAGCGCGGCAATCAGGCAGCCCGCGAGGATGATCGGCTTGCGGCCGATCTTGTCCGACAGCGAACCGAAGAACAGGAAGAACGGCGTGCCGATCAGCAGCGCGATCGCGATCAGGATGTTCGCGCTCGCCCCGTCGACCTTCAGCGTCTGCGTCAGGAAGAACAGCGCGTAGAACTGGCCCGTGTACCACACGACGGCCTGGCCGGCCGTCAGGCCGACGAGCGCGAGGATCACGATCTTCAGGTTCTTCCACTGGCCGAACGCTTCGGTCAGCGGCGCCTTCGACGTCTTGCCTTCCGACTTGATGCGCAGGAACACCGGCGATTCGTTCAGCTGCATCCGGATCCAGACCGACACCGCGAGCAGCAGGATCGACGCGACGAACGGCACGCGCCAGCCCCATGCACCGAACGCCTCTTCACCGATGAACGTGCGCACGCCGAGGATCACGAGCAGCGACAGGAACAGGCCGAGCGTCGCGGTCGTCTGGATCCACGCGGTGTAGAAGCCGCGACGATTCGCCGGCGCATGCTCGGCGACGTAGGTCGCCGCGCCGCCGTACTCGCCGCCGAGCGCGAGGCCCTGCAGCAGCCGCATCGCGATGAAGATTACCGGCGCGGCGATGCCGATCGACGCGTAACCGGGCAGGAAGCCGACCACGAACGTCGAGACGCCCATGATCACGATCGTCACGAGGAACGTGTGCTTGCGGCCGACGAGGTCGCCGAGCCGGCCGAACACGAGTGCGCCGAACGGGCGCACCGCGAAGCCGGCCGCGAAGCCGAGCAGCGTGAAGATGAAGGCCGCGGTCGGATTGACGCCGGAGAAGAAGCTCTTGCTGATGTAGGCCGCGAGCGACCCGGCCAGGTAGAAGTCGTACCACTCGAACACCGTACCGAGCGACGACGCGAAGATCACCTTCTTCTCTTCGGCCGTCATCGGCGAGTGTGCAATTTGCCCGCCTAACGTTGCCATGAATCGTCTCCAAGTCTCTTGATATAGATGTGCGGCCGCCTTGGATGGGCGGGCCTGTCGACGATTATTGGCACGGAAACTTACGGCGCACTGACTGGCGCGCGCAAAGCGACTGCACGTTAACCCGCGCCGAATCGCGCGCTTTGCGTGCCGATCGTGTCGCGAACGGACGGTAAAGCGCCGATTCCGACGCCGCGGCGGCGGCGCGTCCGGCCGCGCCTCAGGGTTAATCCGGGGCCGCGACCGACAGCGGCAGGCTGACGCGCACGAGCGTGCCGGCAAGGCGCGGCGCCGTCTGGTATACGTGGTCGTCGATCGTCAGCGTGCCGCCGTGCTGCGTGGCGATCTCGCGCACGATCGCGAGCCCGAGCCCGCTGCCGTCGCCTTCGCGGCCGAGGATCCGGTAGAAGCGCTCGACGACGCGGCCGCGCTCGGCGGCCGGAATGCCGGGCCCCGTGTCCTCGACTTCGAGATGCGCGAGCCGCGCGGTGCGGTCGGCGTGCACGCGCACGGTGATGCGACCGCCTTCGGGCGTGTAGCGGATCGCGTTGTCGATCAGGTTGCCGAGCATTTCGCGCAGCATCACGGGATTGCCGTCGACGTCGATCGGCGCGTCGTCGGGCGGGCCTTCGTAGCCGAGATCCATCCGTTTCGCGAGCGCGGCCTGCACCCAGTCGCGCACGGCACGCCGAGCGAGCGCCGCGATCTCGACGGGCTCGAACATCAGCCCGCTCGCCCGGTTCTCCGCGCGCGCGAGCGCGAGCAACTGCGTGACGAGCCGCGCGGCCTGCTCGGAACTCGTCGCGATCTGCTCGAGCGAGCGCTGCACGTCGGGCGGCACCGCGTGACGCAGCGCGAATTCGGCCTGCGTGCGCAGGCCGGCGAGCGGCGTTTTCATCTGATGCGCGGCATCCGCGATGAAGCGCTTCTGCAGCGCCATGCTCTGCTCGAGCCGCGCGAGCAGGTCGTTGAACGACGTGACGAGCGGCTCGATCTCGGGCGGCGCGCGCTGCGCTTCGACGGGCGACAGATCGTCGGGACGCCGCGCGCGGATATGCGCCTGCAGCGCATTGAGCGGCGCGAGCCCGCGCGACAGCCCGAACCACACGAGCAGGATCGCGAGCGGCAGGATCACGAACTGCGGCAGGATCACGCCCTTGATGATGTCGTTCGCGAGCGCGTTGCGCTTGTCGAGCGTTTCGCCGACCTGCACGAGCACGGGCTGCGTGCCGCTCGCGTCGGGCAGCGCGACGGTCGTATAGGCGACCCGCACGTCGTTGCCGCGCAGCAGATCGTCGCGGAACACGACGACGCCCGGCGGCGGGCGATCCTCGTCGCGCGGCAGCGGCATGTCGGCTTCGCCGGCGACCAGCTCGCCGCGCGTGCCGAGCACCTGGAAATACACGCTGTCGATGTTGTCCGCGCGCAGGAAGTCGCGCGTCTGCTGCGGCAGCGTCAGCTCGGCGACGCCGTTGACCGGATGAATCTGCCGCGCGAGCACGTACGCGTTGGTTTCGAGCGCGCGATCGAACGGCCCGTTCGCGATCGTCTTCGCGACGAGATAGGTGACCGCGATGCTCATCGGCCACAGCAGCAGCAGCGGCGCGAGCATCCAGTCGAGGATTTCGCCGAACAGCGAGCGCGGACGCGCGGCTTCGGGCGTGTCGGTTTCGTCGGGCGGGGCGAACGGATTCGCGTAGCGCGCGTCGCGCGCCGCGTCGGCGGCCGACGACGGCTCGCCGGTCGGGTGGCGGGAAGGGGCCGGCGTGGCCATCGCGGCGACGGCCGGGCGTCAGCGCAGCGGCGTGCCGGCTGTCGCGGGCTTCGCCGAAGCCGGATCGGCCGCCGCGGGCGGCGGCGCGGGCGCGTCGGCGGGCGCGGCCGGCACGACCTTCTCGAGGCAGTAGCCGAGGCCGCGCACGGTCGCGATCCGCACGCCGCTCGGCTCGATCTTCTTACGCAGCCGGTGCACGTACACTTCGATCGCGTTGTTGCTGACTTCCTCGCCCCATTCACACAGATGGTCGACGAGCTGCTCCTTCGACACGAGGCGCCCGATCCGCTGCAGCAGCACTTCGAGCAGCCCGAGTTCGCGCGCGGACAAATCGAGCACGCGGTCGTTCGCATAGGCGATCCGGCCGACCTGGTCGAACGCGAGCGAGCCGTGCCGCACGACGGTCGGGCCGCCGCCGGCGCCGCGCCGCGTCAGCGCGCGCACGCGCGCCTCGAGCTCGTTCAGCGCGAACGGCTTGGCCATGTAGTCGTCGGCGCCGAGATCGAGCCCTTTCACGCGCTCGTCGACGCTGTCGGCGGCGGTCAGGATCAGGACCGGGAGATTGGAATTGCGCGCGCGCAGGCGCTTCAGCACGTCGAGCCCGGACATTTTGGGCAGGCCGAGATCGAGGATCAGCAGGTCGAAAGTCTGCATCGACAGCGCGGTATCGGCCTCGACGCCGCTCTTCACGTGGTCGACCGCATAGCCCGATTGGCGGAGTGACCGGGTGAGGCCGTCCGCGAGTATGCTGTCGTCTTCGGCGATGAGAATTCGCATGGTGCGTGACCGGTGACCGGCAGCGCGTTGGCGCCGGCACGGCTGTCTCCGAATATTCGTGTACAACGCAGCCTGATTGCGGGCTTGCACAAAACACTGTTTTTTTATACAGTGTCTGCATTCGTGGGCAGCGCTTGAAAGCGGGCGCGCCTGTTACAGACGCTGCTCATCATAGCAAAGGACGATTCATGGAAGAAAGCAAGAAGGGCTCCGGGATGACCGCCGAGAAGAGCAAGGCGCTGGCTGCCGCACTCGCACAGATCGAGAAGCAGTTCGGCAAAGGGTCGATCATGCGCATGGGCGACGGCGAGGCGGCCGAGGACATCCAGGTCGTGTCCACGGGCTCGCTCGGGCTCGACATCGCACTGGGCGTCGGCGGCCTGCCGCGCGGCCGCGTGGTCGAGATCTACGGGCCGGAATCGTCCGGCAAGACCACGCTCACGCTGCAGGTCATCGCCGAGCTGCAGAAGCTGGGCGGCACCGCAGCGTTCATCGACGCCGAGCACGCGCTCGACGTCCAGTACGCGGCGAAGCTCGGCGTCAACGTGCCGGATCTGCTGATCTCGCAGCCGGACACCGGCGAGCAGGCGCTCGAAATCACCGACGCGCTGGTGCGCTCGGGCTCGATCGACATGATCGTCATCGACTCGGTCGCGGCGCTCGTGCCGAAGGCCGAAATCGAAGGCGAGATGGGCGATTCGCTGCCGGGCCTGCAGGCGCGCCTGATGTCGCAGGCGCTGCGCAAGCTGACGGGCACGATCAAGCGCACGAACTGCCTCGTGATCTTCATCAACCAGATCCGCATGAAGATCGGCGTGATGTTCGGCAACCCGGAAACCACGACGGGCGGCAACGCGCTGAAGTTCTATTCGTCGGTGCGTCTCGACATCCGCCGGATCGGCTCGATCAAGAAGAACGACGAGGTGATCGGCAACGAAACGCGCGTGAAGGTCGTCAAGAACAAGGTGTCGCCGCCGTTCCGCGAAGCGATCTTCGACATCCTGTACGGCGAGGGCATTTCGCGTCAGGGCGAGATCATCGATCTCGGCGTGCAGGCGAAGATCGTCGACAAGGCCGGCGCCTGGTACAGCTACAACGGCGAGAAGATCGGTCAGGGCAAGGACAACGCGCGTGAATTCCTGCGCGAGAATCCGGAAATCGCGCGCGAGATCGAGAACCGCATTCGTGAATCGCTCGGCGTTGCCGCCATGCCGGATGGCGCGGGCCACGACGAAGCCGAGGCGATGGACGAAGAAGAGTGATGGTCGGGCGCCGAGGCAAGCCTGCCGAGCCGGACGAGCGCGATACGCCGGAAGCGGCGCGCGCCGGCCGGCCGGCCGAATCCTCGGGCGCCGGCCGGCGGCTGCCGGGCAGTCATGCTGCCGCAAGCCGCACCGCGACGAGGGCATCCGACGATGCCCTCGTTTCGTTTGAGATCGCCGCGCCGGAGGATCCGTTCGACGACGACGAATCGTTCGACGCGCACGATCGTTCCCGCCAGCGCGTGTCCGGCCTCGGCCTTCCGCGTGATCGCGCAGCCGACGGCTCGGCATCGGCCGCGGAAGACGTCTATACGCGCAGCAGTCAGCATTCGCGCCGCACGCGCCGCGCGGGCGGCGCCGCATCCGGCGATGCGGGAGACAGCAGCGAGCGCAAGTCGTCGAAGCCGCCGCGCTCACTGAAGGGGCGCGCACTCGGTTATCTCTCGCGGCGCGAATACAGTCGTGCCGAACTCGCCCGCAAGCTCGCGCCGTACGCAGGCGAGGACGAATCGGTCGAGCCCGTGCTCGACGCGCTCGAAAAGGACGGCTGGCTGTCCGACGCGCGCTTTGCGGAGAGTCTCGTGCATCGTCGTGCATCGCGTGTCGGCGTGGCGCGCATCGTCAGCGAACTGAAGCGTCACGCGATCGGCGACGCGCTCGTCGACGAGCTCAACACGCAGCTGCGCGAGACCGAATGGGCGCGCGCGCAGGCGGTCTGGCGCAAGAAATTCGGTGCACTGCCGCAAACGCCGGCCGAGCGCGCGAAGCAGGCGCGCTTTCTGGCCGCGCGCGGCTTCTCGAGCGCGACCATCGTGAAGTTGCTGAAAGTCGGCGACGATTTTCCGATCGACGACTGACGCGGCCGATCGCGCGCGTGGCGCGCGATTTTGCTGCAATGCGATCGTTCCCCGACAGACGGGAATACCCGCCGTTGCGGCGGCCTGTCTCAAATACCCAGTATGCTAAAATCCACGGGTTTTCCTCTTCGGCCTCAACCTCCAGCATGCCGCTATCCGAGCCCGTGCCCCGTCAGTTGCGACATCGACGCGCAATCCGAGCGGACGCCTACGAGCGCGGCGACGGCTTGTGGGATATCGAAGCCTGCCTGACCGATCACAAGCCGCGCGACGTCGCGCTTGCATCGGGCATTCGGCCTCAGGGCCTGCCGATCCACGAACTCTGGCTGCGCGTGACCATCGATCGTGACCTCAATGTCGTCGACGCCGAAGCGTCGTCGGAATGGGTGCCATATCCGGGTCACTGTCAATCCGCTCCTCCTGCCTACCGGGCCCTGATCGGGCTCAACCTCTTCCGCAATTTCCGTCGCGACGCGAACCGGCTCCTGTCGGGCACCGCGGGCTGCTCCCACCTCACCGAACTGTGCGCCGTGCTGCCGACGGCGGCGATCCAGGCGTTCGCCGGCGACGTATGGAACGTGCGCGAGGCGGGCGGCGAAGGGCCGGAGCACGACGACGCGCACGACGAACCGCCTTTTCAGCTCGGCCGCTGCCGTGCGCTGCGGTTCGACGGCGAGGTCGTGCGGCAGTACTACCCGCGGTGGTACGGCGCGAGCCGGCCGGAGTCGGGCGGCACGAAGGAATGAACGGAAATCATTCAAAGAAGCGTCTTAAGCGACTTTTCATCCAACTCTCAGACTGAAGGGAATCACGCATGAAGATTCACGAGTACCAGGGTAAGGAAATCCTGCGGAAATTCGGAGTCGCGGTACCGCGCGGCAAGCCGGCGTTCTCGGTGGACGAGGCCGTCAAGGTGGCGGAAGAGCTCGGTGGCCCGGTGTGGGTCGTCAAGGCTCAGATTCACGCGGGTGGCCGCGGCAAGGGCGGCGGCGTGAAGGTCGCGAAGTCGCTCGAGCAGGTGCGCGAATACGCGAACCAGATCCTCGGCATGCAGCTGGTCACGCACCAGACGGGCCCGGAAGGCCAGAAGGTGAACCGCCTGCTGATCGAAGAAGGCGCCGACATCAAGCAGGAACTGTATGTCAGCCTCGTCGTCGACCGCATCTCGCAGAAGATCGTGCTGATGGGTTCGAGCGAAGGCGGCATGGACATCGAAGAAGTCGCCGAAAAGCACCCGGAACTGATCCACAAGGTCATCGTCGAGCCGTCGACGGGCCTGCTCGACTCGCAGGCAGACGACCTCGCCACGAAGATCGGCGTGCCGGCCGCTTCGATTCCGCAAGCACGCGCGATCCTGCAAGGCCTGTACAAGGCATTCTGGGAAACCGACGCATCGCTGGCTGAAATCAACCCGCTGAACGTTTCCGGCGACGGCAAGGTCATCGCACTCGACGCGAAGTTCAACTTCGACTCGAACGCGCTGTTCCGTCACCCGGAAATCGTCGCGTACCGCGATCTGGACGAAGAAGACCCGGCTGAAATCGAAGCGTCGAAGTTCGACCTCGCGTACATCTCGCTCGACGGCAACATCGGCTGCCTCGTGAACGGCGCAGGCCTCGCGATGGCGACGATGGACACGATCAAGCTGTTCGGCGGCGAACCGGCGAACTTCCTGGACGTCGGCGGTGGCGCGACGACCGAGAAGGTCACCGAAGCGTTCAAGCTGATGCTGAAGAACCCGGGCCTGAAGGCCATCCTCGTGAACATCTTCGGCGGCATCATGCGCTGCGACGTGATCGCGGAAGGCGTGATCGCCGGTTCGAAGGCCGTGAACCTGAACGTGCCGCTCGTCGTGCGCATGAAGGGCACGAACGAGGACCTGGGCAAGAAGATGCTGGCCGATTCCGGCCTGCCGATCATCTCGGCGGACAGCATGGAAGAGGCTGCGCAGAAGGTGGTCGCGGCTGCCGCAGGCAAGTAAAGAAGCGCCCCCGGACCTGGCGCCATGCGCCAGGCCCCGCGGGGGGTCAAGAAAACTTGGGGCGGCCCGGCGTTTTCTTGGCGCGCTAATGAACACGCATGGCGGCGCGCTTCGCACGCGACGCCAATCGAACAGAGGTCAAAATACATGTCGATTCTGATCAACAAGGACACGAAGGTCATCACGCAGGGCATCACCGGCAAGACCGGTCAGTTCCACACGCGCGCCTGCCGTGAGTATGCAAACGGCCGCGAAGCATTCGTCGCGGGCGTGAACCCGAAGAAGGCCGGCGAAGATTTCGAAGGCATTCCGATCTACGCGAGCGTCAAGGAAGCGAAGGAAGAAACCGGCGCGACCGTGTCGGTCATCTACGTTCCGCCGGCAGGCGCTGCTGCTGCGATCTGGGAAGCGGTCGAAGCCGATCTCGATCTCGCGATCTGCATCACGGAAGGCATTCCCGTGCGCGACATGATCGAAGTGAAGGACCGCATGCGTCGCGAAGGCCGCAAGACGCTGCTGCTCGGGCCGAACTGCCCGGGCACGATCACGCCGGACGAGCTGAAGATCGGCATCATGCCGGGTCACATCCACCGCAAGGGCCGCATCGGCGTCGTGTCGCGTTCGGGCACGCTGACGTATGAAGCCGTCGCGCAGCTCACGGCGCTCGGCCTCGGCCAGTCGTCGGCAGTCGGTATCGGCGGCGACCCGATCAACGGTCTGAAGCACATCGACGTCATGAAGATGTTCAACGACGATCCGGATACGGATGCGGTCGTGATGATCGGCGAAATCGGCGGTCCGGACGAAGCGAACGCCGCGCAGTGGATCAAGGACAACATGAAGAAGCCGGTCGTCGGCTTCATCGCGGGCGTCACGGCGCCTCCGGGCAAGCGCATGGGCCACGCCGGCGCGCTGATCTCGGGCGGTGCGGATACGGCCGAAGCGAAGCTGGAAATCATGGAAGCCTGCGGCATCAAGGTCACGCGCAACCCGTCGGAAATGGGCCGCCTGCTGAAGGCAGCGCTGTAATTTCCGCGACGCGCGTCGTACAGAAAACGCCGGCCTAGCCGGCGTTTTTTGTTATCCTCGCGCAATCCGTTTGTAATCTCCGGGTACGTGCGATGCGCGTGCCGGTCTCCATTCTGGCCGCCCAGTGGACGGCCAAGTCCTGCGAAACACATCGCCATGGTCGAATTTCTCACGTCGCTGCACTGGGGCGCGGTGCTCCAGATCGTCATCATCGACATCCTGCTCGGCGGCGACAACGCCGTCGTCATCGCGCTCGCATGCCGCAACCTGCCGGACAATCAGCGCTTGCGCGGCGTCGTGTGGGGCACGGCCGGTGCGATCCTGCTGCGCGTCGCGCTGATCGTGTTTGCGGTCGTGCTGCTCGACGTGCCGTTCCTCAAGCTCGGCGGCGGGCTGCTGCTGCTCTGGATCGGCATCAAGCTGATGGCGCCGGCGCCCGACGCGCACGACGACATCAAGCCCGCCAGCCGGTTGTGGGACGCCGTGAAGACGATCGTGATCGCCGACGCGGTGATGAGCCTCGACAACGTGATCGCGATCGCCGGCGCGGCCGAGCAGGCCGACCCGTCGCACCGGATCGCGCTCGTGATCTTCGGGCTCGTCGTCAGCGTGCCGATCATCGTCTGGGGCAGCACGCTGGTGCTGAAGCTGCTCGACCGTTTCCCGATCGTCGTCGCGTTCGGTGCGGGCTTGCTCGGCTGGATTGCCGGCGGGCTGATCGTGCACGATCCGGTCGGCGATCGCTGGCCGGTGCTCGACACGCCGGCCGCGGTCTACGGCGCGAGCATTGCCGGTGCGTTGCTCGTCGTCGCTGCGGGCTATGCGCTGCGCAGGCGGCGCAGCGTGACGCGCGCGCACTGACGCGACGTTGGCCGTCCGGCCGAGTGCCGGCCTCGCGGCCCGCTGGCTACGATCGAAACGCCTGCCGAACCGGCAGGCGTTTTTCGTTTCCGGAGCCCGTCATGTTCGAAGCCTTTTCCGTTTCCCTGTTCCGCCGTCTGGCCGCCGATCTGCGGCGCGCGCGGCGGCCGGCCCCGCTGCGCGCGTGGCGCGCCGGTTTCACGCTGATCGAGCTGATGATCGTGCTGGCGATCGTCGGCGTCGTCGCCGCGTATGCGATTCCCGCGTACCAGGACTATCTCGCGCGCTCGCGTGTGGGCGAGGGGCTTGCGCTCGCGTCGTCCGCGCGGCTCGCGGTTGCCGACAATGCCGCGAGCGGCACGGGGCTCGACGGCGGCTATAGTGCGCCGGCCGCGACGCGCAACGTCGAATCGATCCGCATCGACGCGGAGACAGGCCAGATCACCGTGGCGTATACCGCGCGCGTCGCCGCGGCGGGCGCCAATACGCTGGTGCTCGTGCCGTCGGCGCCCGACAAGCCCGATACGCCGACGGCGCGCGTGCCGTTGAAGAAAGGCGAGATGCAGGCCGGCGCGATCGCATGGGAATGCTTTGCCGCAGGCAAGGATGCGTCATCGCTGCCGGCGCCGGGAGCGGGGCCGCTGCCCGGTACGGCCGCGACGTTGCCGGCCAAATATGCGCCGGCCGAATGCCGCGCGTAGCGGCGCGGCGGGGCAGGGCACGCGCAGCGCGCGGCTGCGCGTGCATCGCGTGCCGCGTGACGGCCCCGCACAGAGGGGGGAAAGTTTTGTATAGTGCGCCGGTTGCTGACATCCGGTTCGCTCATGCCTTCTACCTTTACCCGTTCGTTGCCGCTCATTGCACTGGCTGTCGCGCTGATCGTGCCGTACGCGATCACCACCCACACATATCCGATTCCGACCTTCTATTCGGAATTTTCCGCGCTCGTGCTGTATCTGCTGCTCGGCCTGTCGGTCGTGCTGCTGGTGCGCACGCAGCGCGCGGCCGAACCGTTTGCCGCACCGGCCGCGTTCGTCGCGCCGATCGGCTTCGCGCTCGTGCTGATCGCGCAGCTCGTGCTGCTGCCGTTGAAGGTACCGTCGATGAACGGGCTCGCGCTCGGTTATCTCGCGGCCGCGCTGGTTGCGATGCAGGCCGGCTACGCGCTCGCGCGCGACGGGCTCGGCGACGCGGTCGCGCGGATGATGGCGGGCGCGCTGCTGATCGGCGGCGTGTTCGCGGTCGCGTGTCAGGTCGTGCAGCTGTTTCATCTGGAGTCGGCGGTGTCGCCGTTCGTCGTGATGTACAACATCGCGGTCGACCGACGCCCTTACGGCAACATGGCGCAGGCGAACCATCTGGCGACCTACATCGCGTTCGCGATGGCCGGTGCGCTGTATCTCGTGCAGACGCGCCGGCTCGCGGTGTGGGCCTGGCTCGCGCTGTCGATCGTTCTGTCGGCCGGGCTTGCGCTGACGGTGTCGCGCGGTCCGTGGCTGCAAGTCGCCGTAATGGTCGTCGCGGGCTTCTGGATGGCGTGGGTCGAATCGCGCCGCACGCGCGGCGCCGCGCGTGCGTGGCTGCTGCCCGTCGTGCTCGTGGTCGCGTTCGTTGCGGTGAACGTCGCGGTGCGTTGGGCCAACGTCCACTATCAGCTGAATCTCGCCGAATCGGCGGCCGAGCGGATGCGCGACGCCGGGCAGATCGCGCCGCGCCTCGCGCTGTGGAAGTACGGGCTCGCGATGTTCCGCGAGCATCCGCTGCTCGGCGTCGGCTGGGGCGAGTTCCCGTCGAACCAGTTCGCGCTTGCGCGCGCGCTCGGCGGCGTCGAGATCGCGAACAACTCGCACGACATCTTCATCGACCTGCTCGCGAAGTCCGGCCTCGTCGGCCTCGGCGTGCTGGCCGTCACGCTCGTGATGTGGTTCGTGCGGGCGGTGCGCGCGCCGCAGTCGAGCTCGCGCGTGTTCGGCTTCGCGCTGATCGGCATCCTGCTGATGCACGCGCTCGTCGAGTATCCGCAGCAATACATGTTCTTCCTGCTGCCCGCGATGTTCGTGGTCGGGCTGCTCGACGTGACGCCGTTGCGCGTGCTGCCTGCGCGCGCGGCGTTTGCGCTGTTCGCGGTGCTGTCGTTCGCCGGGCTGCTCGCGACGATTCCCGTGCTGCGCGACTATCAGCGCGCCGAGGTGCTGTATTACGGCAGCAGTCCGGCCGCGCAGTATCGCGATGCGCCGTCGCTGCTGTTCCACGCGTGGGGCGATTACGGCGCGGCCACGCTGCTCACGATCTCGCCGGACGATCTGCCGGCGAAGCTCGCCGCGCACGAGCGCGCGATCGCCCTGTTGCCGGGCGAGACGGTGCTGCGCCGCTATGCGGTGCTGCAGGCGCTCGACGGGCGGGAAGCCGATGCGCTCGATACCGTCGCGCGGCTGCAGGTGTTCGCGAAGGAGCTGAAGGACTGGCCGGCGCAACTCGCGTTGCTCTACAAGCTGTGCGACGAACATCCGTCGTTGAAGGCGTTCAAGGCGGCCGTCGTCGCGAAATACGGCGAAGTGCCGTCCGATGCGGACGACGAGTCGGACGACGAGGACGATACCGAGTAAGGGACGCGGCGCAGCGGCCGACAAGCGGAATTCGCGCCGCTCGGTTCAGGCGATGCGCCGATGGTCGCGCGACCGCGCGGCGCGGGCGCGATTCCCGAGACGCGCGGCGATTGCTTTGCGCATCGCACGGAGTCGCCCCCAACGACACGGGCTAAGTGACGCGGCACGGTGCCGGATAAACGGAATTCGCGCCGCTCGATACGGGCGATACAGCGGCGATCGTGCGACAGCGCGGCACACGCGATTGCGCGCCGCGCGGCGATTGCTTCCCGGATCGCACGGAGTCGCGCCAGATCGGGCGCGATTCGCGTCAACCATTGTCAAATCGCTGCCATGCGCGCGATGGCGCGTGCACAATGCACGAAAGCCTTCCGATGCGCGCTCGCGCACGTCGACGCAACGTTTCGGGCTCGAGGGCGCCCGACGTCGCGTCGGCAGGGTACGCAGCGGGATCGCGGCCGATCGATCGAGAGGCCGCGCGGCCGTCACGGGGCGCCGGTCCGACGGCCGCGGCGCAGCCGAGCGCGTGCGGGGAGCGATGCCGCCGTCACGCGGCGTTCGTCCGGAACAGACCTGAACAACGATATTCGACCATGGCTATTCGCTCGACCTACCTGATCCTGCCTGCCGTCGCGATGCTGTTTTCCGGCTGCGCGATGCTGTCGTCGTCGCAGGAAAGCAAGCTGACGTGCCATATTCCGCGTGCGGTTTATCCGGATACTGCGAAGCCGCTCACACGCCCGGCGACCGTGCTGGTGCGCGCGCTGATGACGGCGTCCGGCGAGGCGCAGAACGTGACGGTGACGACGAGCAGCCGCAACGCCGCGGCCGACCGGGCGGCCGTCGAGGCGATGGCGCGCGCAACGTGCACGCAGACCGGCGCCGCCGCGAACCCCTTCCTGCTGACGCAGCCGTTCGTGTTCGAGCCGCAACGCGGCCAGTGACGCGGGGCGGGGCGCTGTCGAACTAAAGCGTTTCGAATCGCAGATCCGCCGACGTGTGCGGCGAATCGACTATCGCGTGCGCCCGTCAAACGCGCGACGTCGCCGCGATGGAACGATGGATCACGCCTGCGCCTTCCAATCGCCCGACTTCCCGCCGCGCTTCTCGGTGACACTGACATCGCCGATCACCATCCCGCGATCGACGGCCTTGCACATGTCGTAGACGGTCAGCAGCCCGACCTGCACGGCCGTCAGCGCTTCCATCTCGACGCCCGTGCGGCCGAACGTTTCCACCTGCGCGATGCAATGCACGCCCGGCAGTGCGTCGTCGAGTTCGAAATCGACGGCGACGCGCGTCAGCGCGAGCGGGTGACAGAGCGGAATCAGATCCGCGGTGCGCTTTGCGCCCTGGATCGCGGCGATACGCGCGACGCCGAGCACGTCGCCTTTTTTCGCCTTGCCGTCGCGGATCAGCTCGAAGGTGGCCGGCAGCATCCGGATCGTGCCGCGCGCGACCGCGATCCGCTGCGTTTCCTGCTTGCCGCCGACGTCGACCATGTGCGCGTGGCCGGCGGCATCGAAATGGGTGAGTCCAGACATGTGATGCTCCTGTCGATCGTCGTCCGCGCGCGGACGTGTGTCGATCCTGATGCGTTGCGCTCGATCGGTAGGCGCGATGCGGCCGCCGCTCGGCGTTCCGGCGCGCATGCGCGGCGGAGCGCCTGCGGCAACGCGCGCCGCGATCTCGCGCAGGGTTTCAACGGGCGCCTATCATAGCAGCGGCGTTCGCGCCGGCGCGCGTGCAGATCGCGCGTGCGCGGCGCAGGACAGTCGCGGTTGCGCCGGTACAATGGCCACGATATTCAGATCAGACCAAACGCCGCGATGCGCGCCCGGCGCGCGGGCGGCGTCGCTCCATCCTGCCATGCGTGTCAAACAGTTGCTTGCCGTGTCGTTGTCGGCTGCGCTCGCGCTGCCGGCGAACAGCTTCGCGCAGCGTACGACGCCGGCGCCGCTCGAATCGGCCAACGCCGCTGCGCCGTCGATCTCGACCGTGCCGCCGGGCATCGCGACCGGCGTGTTCGGCACGTACGGCGGCGCGGAGAGCCGTTTTTCGGGCGCCACGGGTATCGCCGACGATGCGTCGGCGCCCGCCGCAAGCCTGCGCGCGCCGCTTCGCGCATTCGAGTTGCCCGATCTCGGCGACGGCTCGGGCGGCGCGCTGACGCCGCAGGCCGAGCGCAAGCTCGGCGAGCGCGTGATGCGCGACGTGCGGCGCGACCCCGACTATCTCGACGACTGGCTCGTCCGCGACTACCTGAATGCGGTGGCGAAACGTCTGGCGGCCGCGGCTTCCGCACGGTACATCGGCGGCTATGCGCCGGACTTCGACCTGTTCGGCGTGCGCGATCCGCAGATCAACGCGTTCTCGATGCCGGGCGGCTTCATCGGCATCAACAGCGGGCTCGTCGTCGCGACGCAGACCGAATCGGAGCTGGCGTCGGTGATCGGTCACGAGATGGGGCACGTGCTGCAGCGGCACATCGCGCGCATGATCGGCGCGAACGAGAAAACCGGCTACACGGCGCTCGCGACGATGCTGCTCGGCGTACTGGCCGGCGTGCTCGCGCGCAGCGGCGATCTCGGCAGCGCGATCGCGATGGGCGGACAGGCATTCGCGGTCGACAATCAGCTGCGCTTTTCGCGGACGGCCGAGCGCGAAGCCGACCGCGTCGGCTTCCAGCTGCTCGCGGGCGCCGGCTACGACCCGTACGGGATGCCGGGGTTCTTCGAACGCCTCGAACGCGCGTCGATGGGCGACGCCGGCGTGCCGGCCTACGCGCGGACGCACCCGCTGACGGTCGAGCGGATCGCCGACATGGACGACCGCGCGCGGCGCGCGCCGTACCGGCAGCCGCGTCAGTCGCCGGAATACGGTTTCGTGCGCGCGCGGCTGCGGATCCTGCAGAACCGTGCGCCGAACGACATCGCGGCCGAAGCGCGGCGGATGCAGCTCGAGATCGACGATCGCACCGCGCCGAACGTCGCGGCGAACGCGTACGGCATCGCGCTGGCGAACGCGCTGCTCGGACAGTACGACGCGGCGGATCGCGCGCTCACCACGGCGCGCGCAGCGTTCGATGCGCGCGAGCGCCGCGACGGCGATCCGGCCACGGGCTCGCCGAGCCTCGACGTGCTGGCTGCCGACATCGCGCGACGCGCCGGGCGTAGCGACGACGCGGTGCGGCTCGCGGCGCTCGCGCAGCGGCGCTGGCCCGCGTCGCACGCGGCGATCGTCGTGCATCTGCAGACGCTGATCGCGGCGCGCCGTTTTGCCGAAGCGCAGACGCTCGCGCGGGCGCAGGCGAGCGCCGATCCCGATCAGCCGGACTGGTGGGACTATCTCGCGAAGGCGAGCGACGGGAAGGGCGACGTGCTCGCGCGGCGCCGCGCGCTCGCGGAGAAGCTCGCGCTGGACGGCGCGTGGCCGTCGGCGATTCGTCAGCTGAAGGAAGCGCGCGATGCGAAGGACGTGTCGTTCTACGACCAGTCGATCATCGGCGCGCGACTGCTGGAATTCGAGGCGCGCTACAAGGAAGAGCGCGAAGACGACAAGAACGGGCGCGGCTAGCGGTTAGCGGCGGGCGCGTGCGTGATGTACGCGCGGCGAACGCCGGCCGCGGAGATGAACGCGAAGACGAACGAACGCAGCGACGAACGCGCTCAGCGCCCGGCCTCGCCCGCCTTGCCGGCTTCGCTCGCGCGTCGCGCCGGGCTCGTGACGAAGCCGAACCGAGCCGGCACGTCGGTGCCCGCGATCTGCGCGAGCGGCAGCAGCCGGGCGTCGCGCCAGCGCAGCACGGGCGGCGTCGCGTCGAGGTCCGCGTGATCGGCGAACAGCGCGAGATCGTGATCGTGCAGCGCGGCGACGCGCGGCCGGGTGCCGGCTTCGACGAACAGCACGCCGCCCGCATCGTCGAGCCATGCCTCGTCGGGCTCGAACGGCGTACCGGTGTGATCGGTCAGCGACAGCTGTCCGTCGCGCTCGGCGAGCCGCACGATCCACGGCGTATACGCGAGTTCGACGTACACGCGCTGCGGCCCGTTCTGGAAAAACCACTGGCCGTGCGCGTCGCACTCGTAGTTGCGTCCGATGAAAGCGATCAGCGCGGCATGGCGGATCGGCGAACCGAGTTCGCCGGCGGCCTGCGCGGCCTCGTCGCGCAGCCGCCACGTGCCGCGCCGGTCGAGCAGCAGCCAGCCCGTGCAGTGCGGCACGTTCGGCCATTTCGCGAGCGCCTGCTTGACGATGTCATCCATGGTCGACGAATTTGGAGCAATAGCCGAACACGCGCACCGACAGCCAGTCGAGGCGGCCGGGGAACGGACCGGTCATGAATCCCGCGTGGCCGCCGTGCGCGGGCTGGTCGAGTTCGACGGCCGGCGAGACGTCGGCCGGGCCCGGCAGCGCCGACTCGGGCAGGAAAGGATCGTTGCGCGCATTGAGAATCAGCGTCGGCACGTCGATGGCGGGCAGCAGCGGGCGCGTGGTGGCCTGCGTCCAGTAGTCGTTCGCATTCGCGAAACCGTGCAGCGGCGCGGTCACGACCTCGTCGAAGTCGTGCATCGTCACCGCGCGCAGCATCGCGTCGCGGTCGAACAGCCCCGGATACTGCTCGAGCTTCATGAGCGCCTTGCGCTTCAGCGTCTTCAGGAAGCTGCGCGTGTACACCATCGCGAAGCCCTGCGACAGCGCGCGGCCGCCCGCATGCACGTCGATCGGTGTCGAGATCGCGGCGGCGGCCCGCAGGATCGACGTGTCGCTGCGATGCTCGCCGAGCCAGCGCAGCAGCACGTTGCCGCCGAGCGACACGCCGGCCGCGACGATCGGCCCGCGATGCTGCGCGGCGAGCCGGCGCAGGATCCAGTCGACTTCGGCGCTGTCGGCGAGATGATAGAAGCGCGGCTGCCGGTTCAGTTCGCCGCTGCAGCTGCGAAAGTGCGGCACGACGCCGTGCCAGCCCTTCGCGCGCGCGGCGGCCATCATCGCGAGCGCGTAATGCGAGCCCGAGCTGCCTTCGAGGCCGTGGAACAGCACGAACAGCGGCGCGTCCGGCGGCGGCGCGGCGCTATCGAGATGCGCGACCCAGTCGAGGTCGATGAAGTCGTGATCGGGCGTTTCCCAGCGCTCGCGCCGGTACGCGACGACCGGCCGGCGCGCGAACAGCGCGGGCACGATCGTCTGCACGTGGCTGTTCGGCAGCCAGCGCGGTGCGCGATAGCGCAGCAGATTGTCGTCGTCGGGGGCCTGCGGCCCGGTCAGCGGCGATGTGGGCGGTGAAGCCGTACTCATGATCGCCCCGCGTTCTTCGTTTATTCGTCAGTGCAGCGGGCCCTGCCCGTGACGGATCTTGGCGGCGAACTGCCCGGCCGCCTGCTCGGGAATCGGGCTCGCGTGGATATGCGCGATGCGCCACTCGCCGCGTTCGTGAATCATCACGTACGTCGCGAAAACCATGTCGGGATCGGCCGTCAGATCGGCCTGCTGATGCGCTTCGGCGATCGTGTAGACGACCGTGCCGAGGCTGTCGTAAACGCGAATGTCGAGCGGCTCGATCGTCACCGGACGCGTCGCGAGCCGCGTGCCGAGCCCGCTGCGGATCTGATCGAGCCCATGCAGATGCTCGCCGTCGGCCCACACGCAGCTGGCGAAATCCTCGTCGATCCACAACGCCAGCAGCGCGTCGAGATTGGCATCGGCGACGGCCTGGTAGTAGGCGTTGAGCGTATCGGCGGCGGCTTCGAAAAGGCGGGCAAAACGTGGCATCGGGGTTATCTCTCGCGCGCGTCGCGCGCCGTATTCAGCACGGCGGCCCGGGTGGGGCCGCCGCGCACCGGTGAATCGGATTGCCCGGCGCGCCGTGCGACGCCGCCGGTCAAGGTCAGCGCTGCCCGACGAGCATGCCGCGCAAATCGCCGAATACCTGTTCGGGGCCGAGTTCGCGCAGACAATTGAGGTGGCCGAGCGGGCACTCGCGCTCGAAACAGGGACTGCATTCGAGATGCAGCCATTGTACCTTCGCCAGGTCCGACAGCGGAGGAGTGTGGCGCGGATCGGTCGACCCGTATAACGCGACGAGCGGCCGGCGCAGCGCGGCGGCGACGTGCATCAGCCCCGAATCGTTCGTGACGACCGCGTTCGCGCGTGCGATCAGCGCGCACGCCTCGGACAGCGAAGTCTGCCCGCAGAGATTGCGCACGTTCGGCGCGTGATCGGCGATCGCCTGTGCGGCGGCCGCGTCCTTCTGCGAGCCGAGCGCGACGATCTGCGTATACGGGAACGACTGGTGGACGATCGTCGCGAGCGTCGCGAAATGCTCGGGCGGCCAGCGCTTGGCCGGCCCGTATTCCGCACCCGGGCAGAACACGACGAGCGGCTTGCGCGTATCGAGATTGAAGCGCGCGGAGACGCGCGCCGTCTCGTTCAGGTCCGCGTCGAGGCGCGGCGGCGGCAGCGTCTTCATCGACTCGGGCAGCTTCGCGCCCGGCGCGTACGCGAGCGCCGCGTAGTGCGTCGTCATCGGCGGCCGTTCGGCGGACTTGTCGGGGTTCGCGTGCCGCACGTTCAACAGCCCGTAGCGGTGCTCGCCCGTGTAGCCGATGCGCAGCGGAATGTTCGCGAGCCACGGAATCACTGCGGATTTCAGCGAATTCGGCAGCACGTAGGCGGCGTCGTAGCCGACGTCGCGCAGATCGCTCGCGAGCTGCCAGCGGCGCAGCAGCTGCAGCTTGCCGTGCGCGAGATCGGTCGCGTAGACATCGTGGATCTCGGGCATCCGTTCGAGTACCGGCGCGACCCAGGTGGGCGCGACGGCATCGATCGCGATGCGGGGATGGAGTTTCTTCAGCAGCGCAAAGAGCGGCTGCGCCATCAATGCGTCACCGATCCAGTTCGGTGCGATAACCAGCGCTCGACGCATCAGGTCGATTTCCGATGTCGTAATGAAACGCGCCGCGCGAGCGCCGCGTTCGGGTTGCCAGATAGGGAAACGGCGGCGTGCCGGAACAAGCCCGGCTGCGCCGCCTCGTGGATAGCGCGGGCCCGCAGGCCCGGTGCGCTCAGTGGCCCTTGACCACCTCGCCGTCGCGCAGCTTGTAGCGCGTGCCGCAGTACGGGCAGCGCGCTTCGCCGTGCGACACGTCGATGAACACGCGCGGATGGGCGTTCCAGCGCGTCATGGCGGGATTCGGGCAGTAGGCGGGGAGGTCCTTCGCCACCAGCTCGACCAGCGGCATTTCCTTGATTTCACTCATGAGACTTTCTCTTGTCACTCTTCTTGGTGGGGCGGTCGGGGCGCGCGCGCTCAGACCTTGGTCAGCCAGTGCGCGTACTTCGCGTTCTTGCCCGACACGATATCGAAAAACGCCGATTGCAGCTTTTCGGTGACGGGGCCGCGCGCGCCGCTGCCGATCGTGCGGTTGTCGAGTTCGCGGATCGGCGTGACTTCGGCGGCCGTGCCGGTGAAGAACGCTTCGTCGGCCGTGTAGACCTCGTCGCGCGTGATGCGCTTCTCGATGACTTCGATGCCGGCGTCCTTCGCGAGCGTGATGATCGTGTCGCGCGTGATGCCGTCGAGGCACGACGACAGATCGGGCGTGTACAGCTTGCCGCGGTTCACGAGGAAGAAGTTCTCGCCGGAGCCTTCGGACACGTAGCCGTCGACGTCGAGCAGCAGCGCTTCGTCGTAGCCGTCGGCCGTCGCTTCCTGGTTCGCGAGGATCGAGTTCACGTACCAGCCGGACGCCTTCGCGCGCACCATCGACACGTTCACGTGATGGCGCGTGAACGACGACGTCTTCACGCGGATGCCCTTCGCGAGGCCGTCCTCGCCGAGGTACGCGCCCCACGGCCACGCGGCGATCGCGACGTGAATCGTGTTGCCCTTCGCCGACACGCCGAGCTTTTCCGAGCCGACCCAGATGATCGGACGCAGGTAGCACGACTCGAGCTTGTTCTCGCGCACGACTTCGCGCTGCGCGGCTTCCAGCGTTTCCTGGTCGAACGGCACGTCCATCTGGAAGATCTTCGCGGAATTCAGCAGACGTTTCGTGTGCTCGGGCAGACGGAAGATCGCGGTGCTGCCGTCGGCCGTCTTGTATGCGCGCACGCCCTCGAAGACGCCCATGCCGTAGTGCAGCGTGTGGGTCAGAACGTGGATCGTGGCGTCGCGCCAGTCGATCAGCTTGCCGTCCATCCAGATCTTGCCGTCGCGGTCGGCCATTGACATAGGATTCTCCTGGGATGCGGTTGTGTGCAGCGTTGAGCCGGAAAGACGCTTATTTTAGCGTCATTTGGGGGCGGGCCGGTCGGTCGGCGCAGGTGCGGCGCTATAATCGTCCGGCACCGATTCCAATAACGACGGGCCGTGCCGGCAGGAGGCGCCGGGGTCCGACGAACTGCCCGCCGCGGCCGCTTTCCATGCTCGCTCGATTGTCCCCGACCGACCGCTTCGCCCTGATCCAGGGCGCGCGCGACTATTCCCCGACGCTGATGGCGATCCTCTCCTGGGGGCTCGTCACCGGCATCGCGATGAGCCAGTCGGTCATGACGCTCGGGCAGGCGAGCGCGATGTCGCTGCTCGTCTACGCGGGCTCGTCGCAGCTCGCCGTGCTGCCGCTGCTCGCCGCGAAGCTGCCGATCTGGACCGTCCTGCTCACCGCCGCGATGGTCAACATGCGCTTCGTGATCTTCAGCGCCGGTCTCGCTCCCCATTTTTCCTATCTGCCACTGTGGCGCCGTCTCGCGATCGGCTATTTCAACGGCGACGTGATCTATCTGCTGTTCCAGAAGCAGGGCTTCGCGAACGGCCACGTGCCGGGCAAGGAAGCGTACTTCTGGGGGATGGCGCTCGCGAGCTGGGTGTCGTGGCAGGTGTCGTCGCTCGCCGGCATCCTGCTCGCGAGCTTCTTCCCCGCCAGCTGGGGGCTCGAACTCGCCGGCACGCTCGCGCTGATCCCGATCATGGTGTCGGCGGTCGCCAACCGCTCGACGCTCGCGGCGGTCGCCGTCGCCGGCATCGTGTCGCTCGTCGCGTTCGACCTGCCGTACCGGCTCGCCTTGCCGATCGCGGTGCTCGCCGCGCTCGCGGCCGGCTGCACGGCCGACTGGTTCGTCGAGCGCGCCGACTGGCGCCGCATCCGCACCGAAACGGTGCGCAACGAGGAGGTCGAATGAGCGCCGCGGAAATCTGGATCGTGATCGTCGGGATGACGATCGTCACGGCCGTCACGCGCGCGCTGTTCCTGATCGGCGGCGAGCGCACCGTCCTGCCCGAACGCGCGCAGCGCGCGCTGCGCTATGCGCCGGCCGCCGCACTCGTCGCGGTCGTGCTGCCCGACGTGCTCGAAACGCCGGCCGGCCTGTCGTTCGCGCTGTCGAATCATCCGTTCTACGCGGCGCTCGCGGGCCTCGGCTGGTTCCTCTGGCGACGCAGCATGCTCGGCACGATCGTCGTCGGCATGGTCGTGTTCACGGTGTTGCGGCTCGTCGTCTGAGCGCGGCCCGTCGGGGCAGTGACGCCGCAACGGCGGCTGCCGCGCTCCATGTTGCAGCGCAGTATCGCGCGTGTCGCGCCACGCGATCCCAAATAGGCGGAATTCGCCGCCGCACGAGCCAGTGTGCGGGGTGGATCGGCTAGAATGCCCGTTCGAGATTTTTTACCCGTGCGCGTCATGCGGAGCCGCCAGCCACGGCCGCATCCGGCGCCCTTTCGCGGCAGCCCGCGCACGTCCGGCGTACCCCTTTCCCCATCCACTACTTCAATCAGTCCAACATGAGCCAAGTCAAGCGTCTTACCGACCTGATCGCCGCCGGCCAGCTCGCCGGCAAGCGTGTGTTCATCCGCGCCGACCTGAACGTCCCGCAGGACGATCACGGCAACATCACCGAAGACACGCGCGTGCGCGCCTCGGTGCCGGCCATCAAGGCGGCGCTCGAAGCGGGCGCGGCGGTGATGGTCACGTCGCACCTCGGCCGTCCGACCGAAGGCGAGTTCAAGCCGGAAGACTCGCTCGCGCCGGTCGCGAAGCGCCTGTCCGAGCTGCTCGGCCGCGACGTGCCGCTCGTCGCGAACTGGGTCGAGAACGGCGTGAACGTCGCGCCGGGCGAGGTCGTGCTGCTCGAGAACTGCCGCGTCAACAAGGGCGAGAAGAAGAATTCGGACGAGCTCGCGCAAAAAATGGCGAAGCTCTGCGACGTGTACGTGAACGACGCGTTCGGCACCGCGCACCGCGCGGAAGCCACGACGCACGGGATCGCGAAATACGCGCCGGTCGCGTGCGCGGGCCCGCTGCTTGCTGCGGAACTCGACGCGCTCGGCAAGGCGCTCGGCAATCCGGCGCGGCCGCTCGTCGCGATCGTCGCGGGCTCGAAGGTGTCGACCAAGCTGACGATCCTGAAGTCGCTGGCCGAAAAGGTCGACCAGCTGATCGTCGGCGGCGGGATCGCGAACACGTTCATGCTCGCGGCCGGCCTGTCGATCGGCAAGTCGCTCGCCGAACCGGATCTCGTCGACGAGGCGAAGGCGATCATCGACGAAGCGCGCAAGCGCGGCGCGTCGGTGCCGATCCCGACCGACGTCGTGACCGCGAAGGAATTCTCGCCGACGGCCGCAGCGACCGTGAAGGCCGTCGCCGACATCGAAGCCGACGACATGATCCTCGACATCGGCCCGGACACGGCAAAGGCGCTCGCGAGCCAGCTCGAGAAGGCCGGCACGATCGTCTGGAACGGGCCGGTCGGCGTGTTCGAGTTCGACCAGTTCGGCAACGGCACGAAGACGCTCGCCGAAGCGATCGCGAAATCGTCCGCGTTCTCGATCGCAGGCGGCGGCGACACGCTCGCGGCCATCGCGAAGTACGGCATCCACGACCAGGTCAGCTACATCTCGACGGGCGGCGGCGCCTTCCTCGAGTTCCTCGAAGGGAAGAAGCTGCCGGCAGTGGAAGTGCTCGAAACGCGGGCGGCCTGAGCGTGGCGGCGCGCGCAGGGGCGACGAAGGCCGCGCGCTCCGCGAAAGCGGAGCCGGCGGCCGGCGCGGGCAAGCGCAAACGCGCGCCCGCGCGGGCGAACCTCGCCCCGCGCGCACCGGCGGCCGCCGGCGACGCGGCCGTGCAGCACCACGAGATTCAGAACAAAGCGATGCCGGGCCCAAGCACCGGCACGCCCCCCGGAGCGGCCGCCGCTGGGCCTGCCGCATCCGGCTCTCGCAGCGTTTCACCCAGCGCATCCACCTTGATCCAGATGAGGAGTTTCATGCAGCGCGCCACCAAGATAGTCGCCACGATCGGCCCGGCTTCCAGTTCGCCGGAGATTCTGCTGCAGATGATGCAGGCGGGCCTCGACGTCGTGCGGCTCAATTTTTCGCACGGCACGGCCGATGATCACCGCCAGCGCGCCGAAATGGTGCGCGAGGCCGCCCGCAAGGTCGGCCGCGAGATCGCGATCATGGCCGATCTCCAGGGGCCGAAGATCCGCGTCGGCAAGTTCGAGAACGGCAAGACGACGCTGACGCCGGGCCAGCCCTTCATCCTCGACGCGGCCTGCGAACTGGGCAACGACGACCGCGTCGGCCTCGACTACAAGGAACTGCCGCGCGACCTGAAGCCCGGCGACCTGCTGCTGCTGAACGACGGGCTGATCGTGCTGACCGTCGAGCGCGTGCTCGGCGACGAGATCCACACGATCGTCAAGGTGGGCGGCGAGCTGTCGAACAACAAGGGGATCAACCGCCAGGGCGGCGGGTTGTCGGCACCGGCGCTGACCGCGAAGGACATGGAGGACATCCGCACGGCGATGTCGCTCGGCGCGGATCTGGTCGCGGTGTCGTTCCCGAAGAACGCGACCGACATGGAAATGGCGCGCCAGCTCGCGAACATCGCGGGTGCGCCGTACGGCATCAAGCCGAAGATGATCGCGAAGATCGAGCGCGCGGAAGCGATTCCGGCGCTGCAGAGCATCCTCGACGCATCGGACGGCATCATGGTCGCGCGCGGCGACCTCGCGGTCGAAGTCGGCAACGCGGCCGTGCCCGCGCTGCAGAAGCGCATGATCCGGATGGCGCGCGAGTCGAACAAGCTCGTGATCACCGCGACGCAGATGATGGAATCGATGATCCACGCGCCGGTGCCGACGCGCGCGGAAGTGTCCGACGTCGCGAACGCGGTGCTCGACGGCACCGACGCGGTGATGCTGTCGGCCGAGACGGCCGCCGGCAAGTATCCGGTGCAGACGATCGAGGCGATGGCGGCCGTCTGCGTCGAAGCGGAAAAGTCCGAGCAGATCGAGCTCGACAAGGATTTCCTCGACCGCACGTTCACGCGCATCGACCAGTCGATCGCGATGGGCGCGCTGTTTACGGCCTACCACCTCGGCGCGAAGGCGATCGTCGCGCTGACCGAATCGGGCGCGACCGCGCTGTGGATGTCGCGTCACTACACGCACGTGCCGATCTTCGCGCTGACGCCGCGCGTCGGCAGCGAGCGAGCGATGGCGCTGTTCCGCAACGTGACGCCGCTGCACGTCGACTTCAACAGCGACCGCGACAGCGCGCTGCAGGCGGCGCTCGAGACGATCGTCAAGCGCGGCTACGTCGCGCACGGCGACATGGTCGTGCTGACCGTCGGCGAGCCGATGGGGCAGGCGGGCGGGACCAACACGCTGAAGATCGTGCGCGTCGGCGAGCACTATTGAGCGGTCGCGCAAGAGGCGCCGGCCGGGCGGCCGGCGGCCCGATTCGATCGGGCACCGTTTTTGCTCGGTAAAAGCCGCGCGGGGTGAGGCCCTGCGCGGCTTTTTTCTTATTTTTGTGCCGATTGTGCGATGCGAACGTAACAAATTGCGAGGCGCGGGCGCCGCGCGGTCGGATTCCGGGGCGCTTCGCGATAAAATGCGGCTATTCGACGCTCAGCCGCGCCGAGCCGCCCGGTCCGACCGGCGCGCGCCGCGCAGGCGTCAGGGCGCACCGGTTTTCATTCCAAGGAGTTCCACAATGCCTCTCGTATCAATGCGTCAATTGCTGGACCACGCGGCAGAGCACGGTTACGGCCTGCCGGCCTTCAACGTGAACAACCTGGAGCAGGTCCAGGCGATCATGGCGGCCGCGGACCAGGTCGGCGCGCCCGTGATCATGCAGGCATCGGCCGGCGCGCGGAAATATGCGGGCGAGCCGTTCCTGCGCCACCTGATCGAAGCGGCCGTCGAGTCGTATCCGCACATCCCGGTCGTGATGCACCAGGATCACGGCCAGTCGCCGGCGGTCTGCATGGCCGCGATCCGCAGCGGCTTCACGAGCGTGATGATGGACGGTTCGCTCGAAGCGGACGGCAAGACGGTCGCCTCGTACGAGTACAACGTCGACGTGTCGCGCAAGGTCGTCGAGATGGCGCACTCGATCGGCGTGACGGTGGAAGCGGAACTCGGCGTGCTCGGCTCGCTCGAGACGATGAAGGGCGACAAGGAAGACGGTCACGGCGCGGAAGGCACGATGACGCGCGAGCAGCTGCTGACCGATCCGGAGCAGGCCGCCGACTTCGTGAAGCTCACGCAGTGCGACGCGCTCGCGATCGCGATCGGTACGTCGCACGGCGCGTACAAGTTCACGAAGAAGCCGACGGGCGACATCCTGTCGATCCAGCGCATCAAGGAAATCCACGCACGCATTCCGAACACGCACCTCGTGATGCACGGTTCGTCGTCGGTGCCGCAGGAACTGCTCGCCGAGATCCGCGAATTCGGCGGCGACATGAAGGAAACCTACGGCGTGCCGGTCGAGGAAATCCAGGAAGGCATCAAGCACGGCGTGCGCAAGGTCAACATCGACACCGACCTGCGTCTCGCGATCACCGGCGCGATCCGCCGCTACATGTTCGAGAACCCGTCGAAGTTCGACCCGCGCGACTATCTGAAGCCCGCGCGCGAAGCGGCGAAGAAGGTCTGCGTCGACCGCTACCTCGCGTTCGGCTGCGAAGGCCAGGCCGCGAAGATCAAGCCGGTGCCGCTCGAGAAGATCGCCGAGAAGTACAAGTCCGGCGAGCTCGCGCAGGTCGTGCGCTGAGACTGTAGTACGATTTGCCCCGCCGCAAGGCAGGGGCGGGCCGCCCGGCCGGAGCGATTCCGGCGGCGGCCGTTCCGTCCGGCCGAACGAGGGCCGGCCGGCAACCGCGTGGGCGCAGCCGCCCGCCGGTTCGCCGACGTATCGCAAGGCCGCCGTTCCCGCCAGCCGCGGGGAACGGCGTTTCCCTTTTTGTTTGGCTCCTTATCTGCGAAAAGACGATGTCTACCCTTTACGAATCCACGCTCCGCTCGCTGCCGCTCCTCGGTCGCGGCAAGGTCCGCGACAACTATGCGGTCGGCAACGACAAGCTCCTGATCGTCACGACCGATCGTCTGTCGGCATTCGACGTGATCATGGGCGAGCCGATTCCGAACAAGGGCCGCGTGCTGAACCAGATGGCGAACTTCTGGTTCGACAAGCTCGCGCACATCGTGCCGAACCACCTGACCGGCGACGCACCCGAAGCGGTCGTCGCGGCGGACGAGGTCGAGCAGGTGAAGGGCCGCGCCGTGGTCGTCAAGCGTCTCGAGCCGATCCTGATCGAAGCGGTCGTGCGCGGCTATCTGGCCGGCAGCGGCTGGAAGGAATACCAGGCGACGGGCGCCGTATGCGGCGTGCAGCTGCCGGCCGGCCTGCAGAACGCGCAGAAGCTGCCCGAGCCGATCTTCACGCCCGCGGCCAAGGCCGAGATGGGCGAGCACGACGAGAACATCACGTTCGAGGAAACCGAGCGCCGCATCGGCACCGAGCTCGCCGCGACGATCCGCGACATCTCGATCAAGCTGTACAAGGAAGCGGCCGACTATGCGGCCACGCGCGGCATCATCATCGCCGACACGAAGTTCGAATTCGGCCTCGACAACCACGGCAAGCTGTATCTGATGGACGAAGTGCTGACGGCCGACTCGTCGCGCTTCTGGCCGGCCGACCAGTACCAGGTCGGCACGAACCCGCCGTCGTTCGACAAGCAGTTCGTGCGCGACTGGCTCGAGGCGCAGCCGTGGGGCAAGACCGCGCCGGCGCCGGCGCTGCCGGCCGACGTCGTCGAGAAGACGGCGGCGAAGTACCAGGAAGCGCTCGAGCGCATCACGGGCCAGCCGCTCGCCTGACGGGGGAATGCACGAAATGAGCGAAGTCCAGACCGCCCACACGCACAGCGCGCCGCTCGTCGGCGTGCTGATGGGTTCGAGTTCCGACTGGGACGTGATGAAGCACGCGGTAGCGATCCTGCAGGAATTCGGCGTGCCCTACGAAGCGAAGGTCGTGTCCGCGCACCGGATGCCCGACGAGATGTTCGACTATGCGGAGAAGGCGCGCGAACGCGGGCTGCGCGCGATCATCGCGGGCGCCGGCGGTGCTGCGCACCTGCCCGGCATGCTCGCGGCGAAGACGACGGTGCCCGTGCTCGGCGTGCCGGTCGCGAGCAAGTATCTGAAGGGCGTCGATTCGCTGCACTCGATCGTGCAGATGCCGAAGGGCGTGCCGGTCGCGACGTTCGCGATCGGCGAGGCCGGCGCCGCGAATGCCGCGCTGTTCGCGGTGTCGATCCTGTCCGGCACGTCGGTCGACTACGCGAACCGGCTCGCGGCGTTCCGCGTGCGCCAGAACGAAGCCGCGCACGCAATGGTGCTGCCGCCGCTCGAATGACGGGACGGCGCGCGCCGCACGGCACGCGCCGGATTTTCCCAGTGCGGCGGGTGCTTCCCGTTTCCCGTCGCGATCGATCACTGACATGACCGCAACTCCTGATTCCGTTTCCCCGATCCTGCCCGGCGCGTGGCTGGGCATGGTCGGCGGCGGCCAGCTCGGCCGCATGTTCTGTTTTGCCGCCCAGTCGATGGGCTATCGCGTCGCCGTGCTCGATCCCGATCCGGCGAGCCCCGCCGGCGCGGTCGCCGATCGCCACCTGCGCGCTGCGTATGACGACGAAGCCGCGCTGACCGAACTGGCCGCCCTGTGCGACGCGGTATCGACCGAATTCGAGAACGTGCCGGCCGCGAGCCTCGATTTCCTCGCGCGCACGACGTTCGTCGCGCCGGCCGGCCGCTGCGTCGCGATCGCGCAGGACCGGATCGCCGAAAAGCGCTTCATCGAGGCGTCGGGCGTACCGGTCGCGCCGCACGTCGCGATCGAATCGGCCGACGCGCTCGCGGCGCTCGACGACGCAGCGCTCGACGCGGTGCTGCCGGGCATTCTGAAGACCGCGCGGCTCGGCTACGACGGCAAGGGCCAGGTGCGTGTGCGCACCGCGCAGGAAGCGCGCGAGGCGTATGCGTCGCTCGGCGGCGTGCCGTGCGTGCTCGAAAAGCGTCTGCCGCTGAAATACGAGGTGTCCGCACTGATCGCGCGCGGCGCCGACGGCCGCTCGGCCGCGTTCCCGCTCGCGCAGAACGCGCACCACAACGGCATTCTCGCGCTGACCGTCGTGCCGGCGCCGGCCGCCGACGACGCGCTCGTCGCGCAGGCGCAGCAGGCCGCGGTGCGCATCGCCGATACGCTCGGCTACGTCGGCGTGCTGTGCGTCGAGTTCTTCGTGCTCGAAGACGGTTCGCTCGTGGCGAACGAGATGGCGCCGCGCCCGCACAATTCCGGCCACTACACGGTCGATGCGTGCGCAACGAGCCAGTTCGAGCAGCAGGTGCGCGCAATGACGCGCATGCCGCTCGGCAATCCGCGCCAGCATTCGCCTGCCGCGATGCTGAACATTCTCGGCGACGTCTGGTTTCCGCAAGGCGCGGCGAGCGACGCCGTCACGCCGCCGTGGGACGCGGTCGCCGCGATGCCGACCGCGCATCTGCATCTGTACGGCAAGGAAGAGGCGCGCGTCGGCCGCAAGATGGGCCACGTGAATTTCACGGCCGCAACGCGCGACGAAGCGGTCGCCGCCGCGCACGCGTGCGCGCAGCTGCTGCGCGTGCCGCTCGACTGAGGCGCTGGCCGATGTCCACCGATCTCCCGAAGTCCGTGACGCCCGCGCAGATCGACGCGGCGGCCGCGCTGCTCGATGCGGGGCAGCTCGTCGCTTTTCCGACCGAAACCGTCTACGGGCTCGGCGGCGATGCGGCGAGCCCCGACGCCGTCGCGCGCATCTACGCGGCGAAGGGGCGGCCCGCGAACCATCCGGTGATCGTGCATCTGCCGCCCGGCGGCGATCCCGCGTACTGGGCGGCCGCGCTGCCGGCCGATGCGCAGAAGCTGATCGACGCATTCTGGCCGGGCCCGCTGACGCTGATCCTGAAGCGCCATGCGCGCATTCCGGACGCGGTGAGCGGCGGCCAGGACTCGGTCGGGCTGCGCTGCCCGTCGCACCCGGTCGCGCAGGCGCTGCTCGCCGCGTTCAGCGCGCGGCGCGGCGGTCACGGCGGCGTGGCTGCGCCGTCCGCGAACCGGTTCGGCCACGTGAGCCCGACGACCGCGCAGCACGTGCGCGACGAATTCGGCGACACGGTGCACGTGCTCGACGGCGGCGCATCGGAAGTCGGGATCGAATCGACGATTCTCGATCTGTCGCGCGGCTTTCCGGCGCTGCTGCGCCCGGGCCACGTGACGCCGCAGCAGATCGCCGACGTGCTCGGCCGTGCGCCGCGGCTGCCGGACGGCAGCGACGCGACTGCGCCGCGCGCGTCGGGCACGCTGAAGGCGCACTACGCGCCGCGCACGCCGCTCGCGCTGCTGCCGTTCGATGCGCTGGAGCCGCTGCTTGCGGCGGCGCAGGCCGACGGGGAACGCGTCGCGCTGGTCGCGCGCGCATCGCGCGCGGGGCGCTGGGCGCAGGCCGACGGCGTGCATTTCGTCGCGGCGCCCGAAGATCCGCAAGCCTATGCGCGCGATCTGTACGGGATGCTGCGCGCGCTCGATCGCGCGCAGGTCGTGCGGATTCTCGTCGAAAAGCTGCCTGAGACGGTCGAGTGGATCGCGGTCAACGATCGTCTCGGCCGTGCGGCCGCGGCGTTCGAAGCGAGCGATTGAACCGCGCCGGCCGCGTGCCGTGCGCGCATGTCGGCCCTGCCGCCGTCGCAATGAAAAACCGCCCGACCGGCGAACCGGTCGGGCGGTTTTTTCGTTGAAGCGTACCGATCGCGCGCCGCTTACTTGCCGACGCCCGATGCCGCGATCTGCTGCTCGACGTACTGCGCGAACAGCGCGTGCAGGCGCGTCGTCGGATGGACGGTGTCCGCGAACATGTACGTCTGGTCGGCGTTCGGCGCCGTGTACGTCTGCGGCGAGCAGAACAGCGACGAGCCGAATGCGCTCGGATCCGCCACGCCGTACTGCGTCGCCGCGGCGACCATCGCCTTCAGGTTGCAGGCCGTATCGGTGTTCGACACCGTGAAGCCGTTCGCCTGATACGCCGCGAGGATGCCGTCCTGCCACTTGAACGTATCGAGCAGCACGTACTTGCTCGTGTCGACCTTCAGCGCCTGCAGCGTCGCGGCGAGCGTGCCGTTGAACAGCATCGACAGCTGCGTGAGCGTCGTCTGCGTGCCGCCCTGGAGCGCGAGCGGCGTGCCGCCGATGTCGGGCACGTTCGACACGAACACGTGCGTCGCGCCGGCCGCGACGATCTGCTGCACGAGGCCCGCGAGCTGCTGCGCGGCGAGCCCGATGTTCTGCTGCAGCTGCGTCGGCGTGATCGCGCCGGCCTGCAATGCGGCCACCTGATAGAAGATGTCGTTCGCGCCGCCGTTCAGCAGCACGATCTGGTTCGCGTTGAAGCTGCCGTGCTGCTGCAGGTATTGCTGGACCTGCGCGGCGACCGGCGTCGTCGTCGCCTGCGCGTAGTCGGCGTTCGGCACGCTCGCGGCGGCGTGGCCGATGCCCGGCTGCTGCGTGACGCGCGAGCCGCCCTGCGCGTAGCCGAGGCCGCCCGTGGCCTGCAGCGGCACGCCGAAGCCACCCTGGTTGGCCGGCTGCAGCGTGTCGCCGTAGTACTGCGCGACGTTCTGCGTCCAGACCTGACCGGGGTTCGTCGTGAAGCGGCCGCCGCCGAACCCGAGCTTGATCTGCGAGTAGGTGCCGACGTCGGACAGGCTGTCGCCGAACGACACGACCTGCATCTTCACGCCGGAAGGCGGCGCGTTCGACGCGCTGCCGCCGTTGTCGTCGCCGCCGCCGCAGGCGGCGAGCAGCGCGAGCGCCGCGCCGGCGATCGCGACCTGCGCGCTGCGCAGCAAACGGTGCCGGGTGCGCGACGGAAGGTTTCGTTGTGTTTGCATCGATCGATCTCCTCGTAGATATGGCCTTGCATGTTTGCGCATGCCCGCTCAGGTTCGGGCTGCGCGACGGCCGTTGGCTGAAATGGATTATTCGTTGTGTACGCCGGCAAGCGGTGCGCGGCGCGGATCGCGATCGGCCGTGTCGCCGATCTGCGCATGATAAGCGCTTGCCCACTCGGGCGGGCCGACGATCGCGCGCAGTTTGTTGCGCCATCCCTCGACGCGCAGTGCGTCGGCCGCCATCGCGCGCCATTCGTGAAAGGTCGCGACGAGCGGGTTGTTCGACTCGAGCCGCTCGACGATGCCGTACTGCGGCGGATCGTCGGGCGCCTCGTCGACATAGCTGCCGAACAGGCGATCCCAGATCACGAGCACGCCCGCGTAATTGCGGTCGATGTAGCGCGCGTTGCGCGCATGGTGCGCGCGATGGATTGACGGCGTGTTGAACACGTATTCGAGCCAGCCGAGCTTGCCGATCGCCTGCGTGTGCACGAAGAACTGGAACGCGAGATTGATCAGCACGATGCCGACGATCTGCTGCGGCGGAAAGCCGAGCAGCGCGAGCGGCAGCCAGAACACCCACATGCCGGCGACCGGATACATGAGGCTCTGGCGAAATGCGGTCGAGAAGTTCATCCGCTCGGACGAGTGATGCACGACGTGCGCGGCCCACAGCCAGCGCACGCGATGGCTCGCGCGATGAAACACGTAGTAGAGGAAGTCCTGCGCGACGAACAGCACCGCGAACGACAGCCAGCCGTCGTGCCAGGTGAACAGGCGGTAGCGGTCGTAGCAGACCGCGTAGACGGGAATCACGAACACCCAGGCGAGCTTGTCGGCGCCCTGATGCATCAGCGCGAGCGCCGCATTGCAGAGCGTGTCGCGCCATGCGTATACGTGGTCCTGCGGACGCGTGCGGGCGAGGTACCACGCCTCCCAGCCGATGCAGAGCAGGAAGACGGGCGCCAGCGCGAGCAGAAGCCATTCGACGTCGAATCGCATGGGCGTGTCTCCTCCTTTCCCCTGCAAGCCGTGAGGCCGGGCGTGTCGCCCGTTGTAGATATCGGTCAGGCCAACAGCCTACGCAATCGCCACCGGCTAGGCGAGAGGGCAGCGTAGAGGGTTCCCTCTGAGGATAGGGTTTTCACCGAAGCCGCGCCCGGCGTGGGCGCGCGGTGCGGCCCCGTTTCGACGCGGCCGCGTGCGTCAGTGCGCGCCCGCGTAGATCCACTCGAGCAGCGTGTCGTGCGCGGCGCGTGCGGCTTCCGCATGATCGTCGTTGATGAAGCTGACGACGACGTAGCTCCGGCCGTCCGCGCCCGCGACGTAGCCGGCGATCGCGCGAACGTCGCGCAGCGTGCCGGTCTTGATGTGCGCGTTGCCGAGCACGCCGGCGTTGGTCAGGCGGTTCTTCATCGTGCCGTCGATGCCGGCGATCGGCAGCGAGTCGACGAACGCCTGCGCGACCGGGCTCGCGTTCGCGGCCTGCAGCAGCGCGGCGAGCGACAGCGCGCTCACGTGTTCGTCGCGCGACAGCCCCGAGCCGTTGTCGAGCACGAGGTCGGGCATCGCGATGCCGTTCTTCTGCAGGAACGCGCGGATCACGCGGCTCGACTGCTCGGGCGTCGCGGGCGGCTTGCCGGCGACCGCGCCGATCGTCAGGAACAGGTTGCGCGCCATCACGTTGTTGCTGAACTTGTTGATGTCGTACACGACGCTGCCGAGCACCGGGCCGTGGTGCACGGCGATCGGCCGCGCGGCGCTCGGCACCTTGCCTTCGGCGACCGGCCCCGCGATCGTGCCGCCGTCCTGCTGCCAGAGCGCGAGAAAGCCGCGCGCGAAGAACGTCGTGTGATCGAGGATCGCGAGATTGGTCGTGCGCGCGCCGCAGCGCAGCGGGTAGTCGCCGGCGAACGACGCGGTCAGCATCGCGCCGTCGGCGTTCAGCGTCGGGCGCGCCGCGGCCGCCGCGTTCGCGCACGAGCCGCTGCCTTCGTACAGCTGGTTGTCGATCGACAGGTTCGCGAGCGGCGGCAGCACGTCGACGGCGACCTTGCCGTCTTCGCCCGGCGTGACCGTAAACGAGATGGCTTTGAACGCGTAGAGCAACGGGTCGGGGCCGACGTTGTACGGCGCGCTCACGTCGTCGTCGAACGACGGCAGGTCGCGCGTCGATGCCGCGAAATAGCTCTTGTCGAGCACGAGGCCGCCCGCGACGCGCTTGATGCCGGCCTTGCGGATCTTGTCGACGAGGTCGATCAACTCTTCGGGCACGAGCTTCGGATCGCCGGTGCCCTTGATGTAGAGGTTGCCCTGGAGCGTGCCGTCCGGATCGACCGGGCCGTCCGCATACGCGGTCGTGCGCCAGCGGAAGTCGGGGCCGAGGATCGACAGGCCCGCGAACGTCGTGACGAGCTTCATCGTCGACGCGGGCAGCATCGGCCGGTTCGCGTTCCATGCGATCAGCGGCTGCGGATCGCCGACGCGCTCGACGACGACGCTCATCGCCGACGCCGGTACCTTCGCGCGCTGCAGTGCGACGAGCACGGACGCCGGCAGGCCGGCGTCGCGCGCGGCCGCCGAGACGACCGGCGCGCGTCGCGCGTCCTTGTGGGGTTTCTTGCGGGCGTGTGCGGCGGGCGCGAACGCGAGCGCCGTGCAGGTGGCGACGACGGCGGCCGCGCGCAGGCAGACGCGTGCGCGCGGGGCGAACCGGGTGGAGAGAGCGGAAATCGGCATGGACGAATACGGAAAAGCGGGAGCTCGGGCAAGGCGCGCGGCGCGCCGAAGCGCACATTGTAGAGACAAGTGCGACAAGTACGACGAAATCGCGGAGGTCGCGCGCGGTCGCGCGCAGGATTCGCGGCGCTACAATGGGCGGCATCTGTCACTCGTCCCATGGATGCGATTCCGATGCGGATTCTGCTTGTCGAAGACGACCGGATGATTGCCGAGGGCGTGCGCAAGGCGCTGCGCTCGGACGGCTTCGCGGTCGACTGGGTGCAGGACGGCGAGTCGGCGCTGACGGCGCTCGGCGGCGAGTCCTACGACCTGTTGCTGCTCGATCTCGGCCTGCCCAAGCGCGACGGCATCGACGTGCTGCGCACGCTGCGCGCGCGCGGGCTGTCGCTGCCGGTGCTGATCGTCACCGCGCGCGATGCGATCGCCGATCGCGTGAAGGGCCTCGACGCGGGCGCCGACGACTATCTCGTCAAGCCGTTCGATCTCGACGAACTCGGCGCGCGGATGCGCGCGCTGATCCGCAGGCAGGCCGGGCGCAGCGAGTCGCTGATCCGCCACGGCGCGCTGACGCTCGATCCGGCATCGCACCAGGTGACGCTCGACGGCGCGCCGGTCGCGCTGTCCGCGCGCGAGTTCGCGCTGCTCGAGGCGCTGCTCGCGCGGCCGGGCGCCGTGCTGTCGAAGAGCCAGCTCGAGGAGAAGATGTACGGCTGGGGCGAGGAAATCGGCAGCAACACGGTCGAGGTCTATATCCACGCGCTGCGCAAGAAGCTCGGTTCGGACCTGATCCGCAACGTGCGCGGGCTCGGCTACATGGTCGTCAAGGAAAGCTGACGCGTGAGGTCGATTCGTCATCAATTGCTGATCTGGCTGCTCGCGATCGTCGTCGCAGGCGTGAGCGTCGCGGGCTGGCTGATCTACCGGCAGGCGCTGGCCGAGGCGAACGAACTGTTCGACTACCAGCTCCAGGAAATCGCCGCGGCGCTGCCGTCGGAGCCGTTCTCGCAGGTGTTCGGCTCGCGCACCAACGGCGACGAAGGCATCGTGATCCAGATCTGGAATCGCAACGGCGTGCTGATGTACTTCTCGCATCCGCGTGCGCCGATCGCGCCGCGCGCCGAGCTCGGCTTCTCGACCGAGCGCACCGATCGCGGCGAGTGGCGCGTGTACGGCGCGATCGTCGGCGACAACGTCGTGCAGCTCGCGCAGCCGCTGTCGGTGCGCAACCGCCTCGCGGCGAACGTCGCGCTGCGCACGCTCTGGCCGCTGATCGTATTGCTGCCGTTTCTCGGCGCGGCCGTCTGGATGATCGTCGGCCGCGGGCTCGCGCCGCTCGGCCGCGTGACGCGTGCGGTCGAAACGCGCCGGCCCGAGGCGCTCGATCCGCTGCCCGACGCGCGGCTGCCGCTCGAGGTGCAGCCGCTCGTGCGCGCGCTGAACGGGCTGCTCGCGCGGCTGTCGGGCGCGCTCGACACGCAGAAGGCGTTCGTCGCCGATGCCGCGCACGAGCTGCGCACGCCGCTCGCGGCCGTGCAGATCCAGGCGCAGCTCGTCGCCCGCGCGAAGGACGATGCCGCGCGCCGCGAGGCGCTCGACGATCTCCAGCACGGCGTCACGCGCGCGACGCGGCTCGCCGAGCAGCTGCTCGCGCTCGCGCGCGCCGAACCCGACGCGGGCGCGGTGCGCGAGCCGGTCGACCTGCAGACGCTGCTCGCCGAATGCGTGGCCGCGCACGCACCGCTCGCGCAGCGGCGCAACATCGACCTCGGCTTCGAGGAAACGCGCGCGGCGACCGTCGTCGCCGACGTCGGCGCGCTGCGCGTGATGTTCGGCAACCTGCTCGACAACGCCGTCAAGTACACGCCCGACGGCGGGCGCATCGACGTTTCGCTGACGCGCGACGCGGCCGGCCGCGCGTGCGTGCAGATCGGCGACAGCGGCCCTGGCATTCCGGCCGAAGAGCGCGAGCGCGTGTTCGACCGCTTCTATCGCGACAGCTCGGCGCGCGCGCGCACCGACGTGTCGGGCAGCGGGCTCGGCCTCGCGATCGTCAAGCGCGTTGCCGCGCAGCAGGGCGCGACCGTGTCGCTCGGCGACGCGGCGGCGGGCGGCCTGCTCGTCAGCGTCGTGTTCCGCGACGCCGAGATGCCCGCGCAGGCGCCGCCGCAGCCCGCTTCGGCGTAAGGCGCGCGGCAGGCGGCTTAAGTTGCGCTTAAGGCTGATTAAGCCTCCTTTAAGTCAGCATCGTTACGCTGCGACGTAACAAAAGAGGAGGTCCTACGATGAACACCCGATTCCTTGCGCGCAGCGCCGTCGTCGTCGCAGTGGCCGCCGCGCTGTCCGCCGGCTACGTCGCCGGCACGCGCCGCGCCGATCCGCAGATCATCGCGCCCGCGCACGCGGCGGCGATGATGCCGGCCGAAGCCGCCGCGAAGACCGGCATCCCCGATTTCTCCGGGCTGGTCGAGACTTACGGTCCGGCCGTCGTCAACATCAGCGCGAAGCACGTCGTGAAGCAGGTCGCGCGGCGCGTGCCGCAGCCGCAGCTGCCGATCGACCCGAGCGATCCGTTCTACCAGTTCTTCAAGCGCTTCTATGGACAGGTGCCGGGCATGGGCGGCGACGCACAGCCGGACGACCAGCCGAGCGCGAGCCTCGGGTCGGGTTTCATCATCAGCCCGGACGGATACATCCTCACGAATGCGCACGTGATCGACGGCGCGAACGTCGTCACGGTGAAGCTGACCGACAAGCGCGAGTACAAGGCGAAGGTCGTCGGCTCCGACAAGCAGTCCGACGTCGCGGTGCTGAAGATCGACGCGACCGGCCTGCCGACCGTGAAGATCGGCGATCCGGCGCAGAGCAAGGTCGGCCAGTGGGTCGTCGCGATCGGCTCGCCGTACGGCTTCGACAACACGGTCACGTCGGGCATCATCAGCGCGAAGTCGCGCGCGCTGCCCGACGAGAACTACACGCCGTTCATCCAGACCGACGTGCCGGTCAACCCCGGCAACTCGGGCGGCCCGCTGTTCAACCTGCAGGGCGAGGTGATCGGGATCAACTCGATGATCTATTCGCAGACGGGCGGCTTCCAGGGCCTGTCGTTCGCGATTCCGATCAACGAAGCGATCAAGGTGAAGGACGAGCTCGTGAAGACCGGGCACGTGAGCCGCGGCCGGCTCGGCGTCGCGGTGCAGGGGCTGAACCAGACGCTCGCGAGCTCGTTCGGGCTCGCGAAGCCGGACGGTGCGCTCGTCAGCTCGGTCGATCCGAACGGCCCGGCCGCGAAGGCCGGCCTGCAGCCGGGCGACGTGATCCTGTCGGTCAACGGCACGCCGGTCGTCGATTCGACGACGCTGCCGTCGCAGATCGCGAACCTCAAGCCGGGCTCGAAGGCCGACCTGCAGATCTGGCGCGACAAGGCGAAGCAGTCCGTCACCGTCACGCTCGGCGCGATGACCGACGCGAAGCTCGCGTCGAACGACGGCGGCCCGGTCGAGCAGGGGCGCCTCGGCGTTGCGGTGCGGCCGCTGACGCCGCAGGAACGCAGCGCCGACAACCTGTCGCACGGGCTGATCGTCCAGCAGGCCGGCGGCCCGGCCGCGAGCGCCGGCATTCAGCCGGGCGACGTGATCCTGGCCGTGAACGGTCGCCCCGTCACGAGCCCCGAGCAGCTGCGCGAAGCGGTCAAGAGCGCGGGCAACAGTCTTGCTCTGTTGATCCAGCGCGATAATGCACAAATCTTCGTGCCGGTCGACCTGAGCTGACCGTGCGCGCGCCGCGGGCCGGGTCGGCCGGCCGCGGCGGGCGCCGCCGACGTCCGCGCATCGCCGCGGCCCCCATATGTGTTCCGACCCAAAGGAGAGAGCCATGCAATATCTACGCAACGTGTCCCGAATTGCCGTCGCCGTCGCGCTGAGCGCCGGCCTCGCAGCCGCCGCGACCGGCGCGTACGCGCAGTCGTCGGACGGCCTGCCCGAAGCGACCCAGCAAGGCGACATCAGCTTCGTGTCGGGCGGCATCGGCAAGGATCAGTCGACGGCGTTCGAGCGCAACGAATCGGCGTGGCCGCTCGCGCTGCGCTTCACGGGCAAGGGCGGCGAATATCTGGCCGACGTCCACGTGCGGATCGTCGACGGCAAGGGCACCGAGGTGCTGAAGACCGACGCGCGCGGGCCCTACATGCTCGTGAAGCTGCCGCCCGGACGCTACACGGTGCACGCGTCGTATCAGGGCAGCGACGAAACGCGGGCGGTCACGGTCGGCGCAAAAGGCGGCGCGAAGGCCGCGTTCCAGTGGAGCGCGCAGTAACGCGGGCCGCAGCCCCGATCGCGCAATCGCACGAAGTTTCGCCCATAATGAAAGCCACGGCGTTCGCGCCGTGGCTTTTTCGTTTCCTGCGCGCGGGCCGCGCGCCGCTTCGCCCGAAGGAGAAACGATGTCCGATGCCGCCGCCCCTCGCCTCGAAATCGTGCTGAACCGCCATCGCGTGCGCGTGATCCATCGCGGCATCACGTACGCGGACTCGCACGGCGCACTGACCGTGCGCGAAGCCGGGCAGCCGGACGTCCACTATCTGCCGCGCGGCGACGTCAACATGAGCCGGCTCGTGCGCTCGGCCACGACGGCGACGTGTCCGGTGAAGGGCGCGGCCGTCTACTTCAATCTGCAAACGGAAGACGGCGTGATCGAGGACGCCGCATGGAGCTACGAGTCGCCGGCGGCGGCGGCGCTCGCGCTCGCGCAGTACGTCGCGTTCGACGTCGCGCGGATCGACAGTCTCGTCGAAACGTCGTGAAGCGTCGCGCGCCGATCGCGGAGGCGTTATGGAACTGAACGACACGTTATGCGTTGCGCTTGCGCCGGCCGTCGTGCGCGACGCGCTCGAGGACGTCGCGCTGCTGCGCGCGAGCGTCGACCATTGCGAATCGTTCGTGAAGCTGGCGCGCGACGAATTCGCGCTGACGATCACGGTGCCGCACGGCACGCTGCGCGCGCGCTACGAGGTGCGCGTGCACGTCGCGGCCGAGCACGGCGACGCGGAAGGGCGGCCGCGCCGGATGCTCGGTTTCCATGCGCGCGCGGAGGGCCTCGGCGTGCTGCGCGGCCAGATCGACGTCGTGCTGACGCCGGACGACGCCGGGAACGCGACCCGCATCGAGTACCTCGTCTGGGCGACCGCGACGGGCCCGCTCGCCGAACTGCCGGCGCGGCAGATCGAGAACGCGTTGCGCGACTGCATCGACGACTTCTTCCGCGAATTCTGCGCGATCGTGCAGGCGAAGCACGGGCTCGCGCCGAATCGCGCGCGCGCGGCCGCGCCACGCCGCCCGCACGTGTTCCTGCGTCCGGCCGCACTGACGGCCGCCGCGAAGCGCCCCGCGTCGCCGCATCTGGCCGGCGCGTCGGGCGGCCGCGCTGCCGGCGCGCTTCATCATCGCCATGCCGGGCCGGTGCCGCTGTGGGCGTGGGTCGCGATGATCGTGTTCGTCGCGCTGCTGCTCTACGTCGCGCGCTGGTTCAACGGCGGCTGATCGCACTCGCGCAGCCTGCCGGCGACGCGCTCGCCGTCACGGCCGCGCGTCGCTGCCGGTGCCGCGAAACTGTTTCCGATACGCGGACGGCGACGTGCCGAGCGCACCGGCGAAATGCTGACGCAGCGACACGCTCGAGCCGTATCCGGCCGCCTGCGCGATGGCGTCGATCGACTGACCGGTGGTTTCGAGCAGATGCTGCGCGCGCGCGAGGCGCTCGGCCTGCAGCCATGCAGTGACGGTCGTGCCGGTCGCCTGCCGGAAGTGGCGCGTGAACGTGCGCCGGCTCATCAGCACGCGCGCCGCGAGCGAATCGACGCTATGCGCGGCGTCGAGGTTCGCGCGGACCCAGTCGAGCAGCGCGGCAAGGCGCGTATCGCGCGGATGCGCGGCGACCGGCTGCGGCACGTACTGCGCCTGGCCGCCCTGGCGGTGCGGCGGAATCACGAGACGGCGCGCGATCCGGTTCGCGGCGTCGGAGCCGAAGCGGCGCCGCACGACGTGCAGGCAGCAGTCGAGGCCCGCGGCCGTGCCGGCCGAGGTCATCAGGTTGCCGTCGTCGACGTAGAGCACGTCGGGATCGAGCTTCACGCGCGGAAAGCGTCGCGCGAAATCGTCGGCCCACGCCCAGTGCGTGGTCGCCGGGCGGCCGTCGAGCAGGCCGGCCGCGGCCAGCACATACGCGCCGAGGCAGAGGCCGACCAGCTGGGCACCGCGTGCGGCGGCCGCGCGAACGGCTTCGAGCAGTTCGTCGGGCGGCGTTTCGTCCTCGTCGCGCCAGCTTGGCACGATCACGATGTCCGCGTCGAGCAGCCCGTCGAGCGTGTAGGGTGCGACGATCGTGAAGCCGCCCGTCGTCGCGAGCGGGCCGCGATCGGCCGAACACACGCGGAATTCGAAGGCGGGCGAGTCGGCCGCATCGCGCTCCTTGCCGAACACGACCGACGGCACCGACAGATGAAACGGGCTGATGCCGTCGTAGGCGACGACGGCGACGACGGTCGCGGCGGGCGACGAAGCGGTGGTCATGCGGGGCTCCGGAATGACGATGGCCCGATTCTAGCGAAGAACGCGAATCGGGCCATGGGTGGTAGCGGGTGTCGGGGCGGCAAGCCAGGCCGGGACTGAAGCTGATGCCGAAGGCGAAGGCGAGGCCGAAGTCGAAGCAGAAGCCGAAACCGAAGCCGAAGCCGAAGCCGAAACCGAGACCAGCCGGCCGCACGACTGACTACCCGCCTCGCCCTCAGTCGTCCTTCAGCATCGCCGGGCTGCAGCGCAGCATGTCGAAGCAGCCGTCGACCAGCTTCTCCGCATGCTTTTCCGCATCGATCTCGTCCGGCAGCATCAGCATGTCGCGCACGAAGCCGCTGACGAGCGTATGCAGCATCAGCGTCGCGCGCCACGTGTCGAGCCGCTCGGGCAGCAGCTCGAGCCGCACGGCCATCGCGAGATCGGCGTCGATCGCGTGCAGCGCCTCGCTCATCCCCGCGCGGTTGCGCAACAGCAGCGGCTCCATGTCGGCCACGTACTCGCACTTCATGAACAGGATGCTGAACACGCGGCGCAGCTGCGAATCGCGCTGCACGCCGAGCAGGCACCAGATCAGGATCTTGCGCACCTTCTCGAGCGGATTGCTGCCCGGCGCGTCCGCCGGCATCCGCTTTAACTCGTCGATCGGCAGCAGCACGCGGTCGAACATCGCGTCGAACAGGTCGCTCTTGTTCGCGAAGTGCCAGTAGATCGCACCGCGCGTCACGCCCGCGTGCTGCGCAATGTCCGCCAGCGACGTGTGCGATACGCCCTTCTCGAAGAACACGTGCTCGGCGGCATCGAGAATGCGGTTGCGCGTCTCGAGTGCCTCCTCCTTGGTGCGTCTGACCATGTGCAGGCCTGAATCTGATTCGATGAGTGATAAACCGGGGCCGGGCCCCTCGTCGCGCGCGCCCGAACGGGCTATGCTTGCGACTGGTAACAATTCGTAAGACTTCGCGCTTGGCACGGCGCGGACTGTCTTTTTACATACATCCATGAATGTATATACAATACCACCCTACGATCGAATGACCAAAGTGGCAATCAGTTAATATCCCACTCTGCTGATTCCCGCCAAAGTACCAGTCCGCAGTTTGCGGCGCCTTGCCGGCACGGAGGTTTCGTGCCGCTTGTTGTATCCAGCAGTCCAGTAATTCAGGTGTTCGATCTGCGCCGCGAGGCGCATCCGTGCCGTGCTCCGGGGTCGGGCGCCGCACTCATTCCATTGGTTATACACAGAGGTCGCTCCATGCGCGTCGAACGGGTTCCATACCGCTTACTCACTGTCGCGACGGCCGCCGTTTTCCTGGCCGCGTGCGGGAAAAAAGAATCGGCACCGCCGCCGCAAACGCCGGAAGTCGGCGTCGTCACGGTCCAGCCGCAGGCCGTACCGGTCTTCACCGAACTGCCTGGCCGCACCAGCGCGTTCCTCGTCGCGCAGGTCCGCGCACGGGTCGACGGCATCGTGCTGCGCCGTGAATTCACCGAAGGCAGCGACGTCAAGGCCGGTCAGCGCCTCTACAAGATCGACCCGGCACCGTATATCGCCGCGCTGAACAGCGCGAAGGCGACGCTCGCGAAGGCGCAGGCGAACCTCGCCACGCAGAACGCGCTCGTCGCGCGCTACAAGGTGCTGGTGGCCGCGAACGCGGTCAGCAAGCAGGACTACGACAACGCGGTGGCCGCGCAAGGGCAGGCCGCCGCCGACGTCGCGGCCGGCAAGGCGTCGGTCGAGACCGCGCAGATCAACCTCGGCTACACGGACGTCGTGTCGCCGATCACCGGCCGCGTCGGCATCTCGCAGGTGACGCCGGGCGCGTACGTGCAGGCAAGCCAGGCGACGCTGATGTCGACCGTGCAGCAGCTGGACCCGGTGTACGTCGACCTCACGCAGTCGAGCCTCGAGGGGCTGAAGCTGCGTCAGGACGTGCAGAGCGGCCGTCTGAAGACGACCGGCCCCGGTGCCGCGAAGGTGTCGCTGATCCTCGAGGACGGCCGCACCTATTCGCAGCCCGGCAAGCTGCAGTTCTCCGACGTGACGGTCGACCAGACGACCGGCTCGGTCACGATCCGCGCGGTGTTCCCGAACCCGGGCAAGGTCCTGCTGCCGGGGATGTTCGTGCGCGCGCGTATCGAGGAAGGCGTGAACGACAACGCGTACCTGGTGCCGCAGATCGGCGTCACGCACGACCAGAAGGGCCAGGCGGTCGCGATGGTCGTCAACGCGAACAACAAGGTCGAGCCGCGCACGCTCGCCGCGACGCGCATCGAAGGTCAGAACTGGGTCGTCGAAAGCGGGCTGCAGCCCGGCGATCGCGTGATCGTGCAGGGTGTCGACAAGGTGCGTCCGGGCGCGACCGTGAAGGCCGTTCCGGCGCAGCTCGCGTCGGCGCCGAACGGCGCGTCGGGTGCCGCCGCGCCGGCCGCCGCCGCACCGGCTTCGGCCGCCGCAGCATCGGCCGCCGCAGCATCGAGTGCCGGCGCGTCGGGCGCGCCGGCTAGCGCCGCCGCGGGGTCGTCCGCCGCCGCTTCGGGCGCGCAATAACAGGGAGCCTGTTTCATGGCAAAGTTTTTTATCGATCGCCCGATCTTCGCGTGGGTGATCGCCATCATCCTGATGCTGGCCGGGGTTGCGGCGATCTTCACGCTGCCGATCGCGCAGTACCCGACCATCGCGCCGCCGTCGATCCAGATCAGCGCGAACTATCCGGGTGCGTCCGCGAAGACGGTGGAAGACACGGTGACGCAGGTGATCGAGCAGCAGATGAGCGGGCTCGACAACTTCCTGTACATGTCGTCGACCAGTGACGACTCGGGCACCGCGACGATCACGCTGACCTTCGCGCCGGGCACCAACCCGGACATCGCGCAGGTCCAGGTGCAGAACAAGCTGTCGCTCGCGACGCCGATTCTGCCGCAGGTGGTTCAGCAGCTCGGTCTGAAGGTGACGAAGTCGAGCAGCAGCTTCCTGCTCGTGCTGGCGTTCAACTCCGAAGACGGCAGCATGAACCGCTACGACCTCGCGAACTACGTCGCGTCGCACGTGCAGGATCCGATCAGCCGTCTGAACGGCGTCGGTACCGTCACGCTGTTCGGCTCGCAGTACGCGATGCGCGTGTGGCTCGACCCGGTCAAGCTGACGAACTACGGGCTCACGCCGATCGACGTGACGAACGCGATCAGCGCGCAGAACGTGCAGGTCGCCGGCGGCCAGATCGGCGGCACGCCCGCGAAGCCCGGCACGCTGCTGCAGGCGACGATCACCGAGGCGACGCTGCTGCGCACGCCGGCCGAGTTCGGCAACATCCTGCTGAAGGTGAACCAGGACGGCTCGCAGGTGCGTCTGAAGGACGTCGCGCAGATCGGCCTCGGCGCCGAAAACTACAACTTCGACACGAAGTACAACGGCCAGCCGTCCGCGGCGCTCGGCATCCAGCTCGCCACGAACGCGAACGCGCTCGCGACCGCGAAGGCCGTGCGTGCGAAGGTCGACGAGCTGTCGAAGTACTTCCCGCACGGGCTCGTCGTCAAGTATCCGTACGACACGACGCCGTTCGTGAAGCTGTCGATCGAGGAAGTGGTCAAGACGCTGCTCGAAGGTATCGTGCTCGTGTTCCTCGTGATGTATCTGTTTCTGCAGAACCTGCGGGCGACGATCATCCCGACGATCGCGGTGCCGGTCGTGCTGCTCGGTACGTTCGCGATCATGTCGCTCGTCGGCTTCTCGATCAACACGCTGTCGATGTTCGGCCTCGTGCTCGCGATCGGTCTGCTCGTCGACGATGCGATCGTCGTGGTCGAGAACGTCGAGCGCGTGATGGCGGAAGAGGGGCTCGGGCCGAAGGAGGCGACACGCAAGGCGATGGGCCAGATCACCGGCGCACTCGTCGGCGTCGCGCTCGTGCTGTCGGCCGTGTTCGTGCCGGTCGCGTTCTCCGGCGGTTCGGTCGGCGCGATCTACCGGCAGTTCTCGCTGACGATCGTGTCCGCGATGGTGCTGTCCGTGCTCGTCGCGTTGATTCTCACGCCGGCGCTGTGCGCGACGATCCTCAAGCCGATCCCGCAAGGCCATCACGAAGAGAAGAAGGGCTTCTTCGGCTGGTTCAACCGCACCTTCAACGCGAGCCGCGACAAGTACCACGTCGGCGTGCACCACGTGATCAAGCGTTCGGGCCGCTGGCTGATCATCTATCTGGTCGTGATCGTCGCGGTCGGCCTGCTGTTCGTGCGGCTGCCGAAGTCGTTCCTGCCCGATGAAGACCAGGGCCTGATGTTCGTGATCGTGCAGACGCCGTCCGGCTCGACGCAGGAAACCACGGCGAAGACGCTCGCGAACATCACCGACTATCTGCTGAAGGACGAGAAGGACATCGTCGAATCGGCGTTTACGGTGAACGGCTTCAGCTTCGCGGGCCGCGGCCAGAACTCCGGTCTCGTGTTCGTGCGCCTGAAGGACTACGCGCAGCGTCAGCACGCGGACCAGAAGGTGCAGGCGCTGATCGGCCGGATGTTCGGCCGCTACTCGGGCTACAAGGACGCGATCGTCATTCCGTTCAACCCGCCGTCGATTCCGGAACTCGGCACGGCCGCCGGCTTCGACTTCGAGCTGACGGACAACGCCGGTCTCGGCCACGACGCGCTGATGGCCGCGCGCAACCAGCTGCTCGGCATGGCCGCGAAGGATCCGACGCTGCAGGGCGTGCGTCCGAACGGCCTGAACGATACGCCGCAGTACAAGGTCGACATCGATCGCGAGAAGGCGAACGCGCTCGGCGTGACGGCGGATGCGATCGACCAGACCTTCTCGATCGCGTGGGCGTCGAAGTACGTGAACAACTTCCTCGACACCGACGGCCGGATCAAGAAGGTGTACGTGCAGTCCGACGCGCCGTTCCGGATGACGCCGGAAGACCTGAACATCTGGTACGTGCGCAACGGCTCGGGCGGGATGGTGCCGTTCGGCGCGTTCGCGACCGGCCACTGGACGTACGGTTCGCCGAAGCTCGAGCGTTACAACGGTATCTCGGCGATGGAAATCCAAGGCCAGGCCGCACCGGGCAAGTCGACCGGTCAGGCGATGGCTGCGATGGAAGCGCTCGCGACGAAGCTGCCGACCGGCATCGGCTACTCGTGGACGGGTCTGTCGTTCCAGGAAATCCAGTCGGGCTCGCAGGCGCCGATCCTGTATGCGATCTCGATCCTCGTCGTGTTCCTGTGTCTGGCAGCGCTGTATGAGAGCTGGTCGATTCCGTTCTCGGTGATCATGGTCGTGCCGCTCGGCGTGATCGGCGCGCTGCTCGCCGCGACGCTGCGCGGTCTGGAAAACGACGTGTTCTTCCAGGTCGGCCTGCTGACGACGGTCGGTCTGTCCGCGAAGAACGCGATTCTGATCGTCGAGTTCGCGCGCGAACTGCAGATGACGGAGAAGATGGGGCCGATCGAGGCCGCGCTCGAAGCGGCGCGTCTGCGGCTGCGTCCGATCCTGATGACGTCGCTCGCGTTCATTCTCGGCGTGCTGCCGCTCGCGATCAGCAACGGCGCCGGTTCGGCGAGCCAGCACGCGATCGGTACGGGCGTGATCGGCGGGATGATCACCGCGACGTTCCTCGCGATCTTCATGATCCCGATGTTCTTCGTGAAGATCCGTGCGATCTTCAGCGGCGAGAAGGAAGACGTCGACGAGGCGCTGCGCCTGGCTCAGGAGCACTCGCACCACGAAGAGAAGCCGGGCAACGGCGACGAAGGCAACAAGGGACAGTGATGATGCAAAAACACGCTTTGACTGCAATCGCGGTCGCGCTCCTTGCCGCAGGCTGCACGTTGGCGCCGCACTACACGCGGCCCGACGCGCCCGTCGCGCAGGCGTTTCCGTCCGGCGGCGTCTATGCGACGCAGCCGGGCGCTGCCGGCGCGCGCAGCGCGAACGGCCAGGCGGCGACCGCCATCGGCTGGCGCGAATTCTTCGTCGATCCGCGCCTGCAGCGGCTGATCGAGATCGCGCTGAAGAACAACCGCGACCTGCGCGTGTCGGTGCTGAACATCGAGGCGGCGCGCGCGCAGTATCAGATCACGCGCGCGGGCCTGTTCCCGACGCTCGACGGCACGGGCACCGGCAATATCCAGCGCGTGCCGCAGGGCGTGTCGCAGACGGGTGCGCCGTATATCTCGCGCGTCTACAACGTCGGCTTGTCGGCGTCGTGGGAGCTCGATCTGTTCGGCCGCGTGCAGAGCCTGAAGGACCAGGCGCTCGCGCAGTATCTGTCGACCGCGTATGCGCGGCAGGCTGCCGAGATCTCGCTCGTGTCGCAGGTCGCGGATCAGTATCTGACGCTGCTGTCGACCGACGATCTGCTGAAGGTCACGGAAGACACGCTGAAGACGGCGCAGGCCTCGTACGACCTGACGAAGCTGCAGTTCGACAACGGCACGGGCTCCGAGCTCGAGCTGCGTCAGGCGCAGACGGTCGTCGAGCAGGCGCTCGCGAACCAGCAGGCGCAGGCGCGCGCTCGTGCGCAGGCGCTCAACGCACTGGTGCTGCTGATCGGCGAGCCGCTGCCGGACGATCTGCCGCCGGGGCTGCCGCTCGATGCGCAGAACCTGCTCGCCGACGTGCCGGCCGGGCTGCCGTCGGATCTGCTGACGCGCCGTCCGGACATCATGCAGGCCGAGCAGACGCTGCTCGCCGCGAATGCGAACATCGGCGCGGCGCGCGCGGCATTCTTCCCGCGCATCTCGCTGACGGGCGCGTTCGGCACCGCGAGCCCGACGCTCGGCGGGCTGTTCAAGGCCGGCACTGCGGCGTGGTCGTTCGCGCCGCAGATCACGATGCCGATCTTCGAAGGCGGGCAGAACATTGCGAACCTGAACCTCGCGAACGTGCAGAAGCGCATCGAGATCGCGAACTACGAGAAGGCGATCCAGAGCGCGTTCCGCGAAGTGGCCGACGGTCTGGCCGCGCGCGGCACGTACGATCAGCAGATCGCCGCGCTCGAGCGCAACACGCATGCGCAGCAGCGCCGCTTCGATCTGTCGGACCTGCGCTACAAGAACGGTGTCGACAGCTATCTGTCCGTGCTGACCGCGCAGACCGATCTGTACACCGCGCAGCAGGCGCTGATCAACGCGCGGCTCGCGCGCTGGACGAACCTCGTCGATCTGTACCGTGCGCTCGGCGGCGGCTGGATCGAGCGGGCCGGCGAGACGCCGCGCGCGCCCGATCAGACGGTCGACTACGACAAGGCCTCGGCGCCTGCGTCGGCGTCGGCTGCGGCGACGAACGGGTAAGCGTAAGAGCGGGCGGCGCGCGCGTCGCTCGCTTCGCTTCGACGAGACGCTGCCGGGTCGCGATTGCGGATCGCCGCGCCGGTAGTCGATGGAAACGCCACGGACGTGAGTTCGTGGCGTTTTTTTTATGCGGCGCGTGCGTGATGCTAATGCGCAAGTCATGCTCGCACTCGTCGACGCGCGCGTCCGTGTGCCCGGTGCCGCGCCCGCGCGCTGGAGCAATCGCACGACCGCACGCCGACGCCCGATCTTCACAGCACTCAAAATAAAAAGGTAATTCCTACCCAGACCGGACCGGAGTTATGCTGGTCCGACGATGAAACGCTGTCCTGAATGCGCGACGAGCAGGCCCTATGAATTGTCCGATGGACGGTACAAGTGCCGTAGCTGTGGCAAGAAATTCAGTTGGACGTCGGTCTGGGATTCGGTGCGCCTGAGCAGTCGGCAGAAGACGCGCTTGCTGGAGTTGTTCGTGCTGGGCGTGCCGGTTTATCGGCAGCGGTTTGATACCTCGATCAGCGCCAAATCACGCGAGCGCTTCTATCGTTTGATTCGTGCATGCATGGCTCAGCAAGAGCAACTGCGCGAGCCGTTTGGCGGGGCGCTGGAATGCGACGAAACCACGTTTGGCGGGGCTCGCCACGGCAAACGTGGTTGGGGTGCAGCGGGTAAAGTCGTCGTCTTCGGCATCGTCAAACGCAATGGCGAAGTCAAAGCCGCCCCGATCGCAACGCATGACCAGGTAGCGATCATGGAGCAGATCCAGGCACATACGCGAGAAGGCTCGCTGTACTACACCGATGCATGGCAGGCGTACGCCACCCTTAGGCTACGCGGCGACCATGTGATCGTGCGCAAAGAGAAAGGCAAACCGGTCGGGCGCGATCACATCAACGGTATCGAAGGCTTCTGGAGCTACGCCAAGAATTGGCTCTATCCGTACCGCGGCGTGCCCCAAAAATTCTTTCATCTTTACCTGGCTGAAGTTTGCTACCGTTTCAACCATCGGGACGACGACCTCAGACCCTTGCTGTGCAAGCTTCTGAAGGCAACTCCCACCCTTGAAATCAAATCCATTTTGGTCCGGTCTGGGTAGGAATTACCAATAAAAAAAACGCCACGGTTCGACCCGTGGCATTTGCGTCGATCGCGGCGCCGCGTCGCGGCGCATGCGTTCGCTCAGTGATGCGCGTCGACGGCCTGTCCGTCGAAGTCGTGGCCGGCGCGGCGGATTTCGCATTTCGCGTCCTTCTCACCTTTCACGCCGTTGAACACGAGATTCAGGATCACGGCCGACGCGGACGCGAGCAGGATGCCGCTATGCAGGATCGGGGCGAGCGCCGGCGGCAGCTTCGAGAAGAAGTGCGGCGACACGACGGGCACGAGGCCCATGCCGATGCTGACCGCGACGATGAACAGGTTGTGGTGGTTCTTCACGAAGTCGACCTTCGACAGCACCTTGATGCCGTTGGCGGCGACCATCCCGAACATCACGATGCCGGCCCCGCCGAGCACGAACGGCGGCACCGAGGCGACGACCTGCGCCATCTTCGGGAACAGGCCGAGCAGCACGAGGATCACGCCGCCGGTCGCGCACACGAAGCGGCTTTTCACGCCCGTCACGCCGATCAGGCCGACGTTCTGCGAGAACGACGTATGCGGGAACGAGTTGAAGATGCCGCCGATCAGCGTGCCGAGGCCGTCCACGCGTAGCCCGCGCACGAGACGATCCTGATCGACCGGGCGCTCGACCATATCGCCGACCGCGAGGAACATCCCCGTCGATTCGATGAACGTGACGAACATCACCGTGACCATCGTCGCGATCGACAGCGGATCGAAGTGCGGCCAGCCGAAGTGGAACGGCATCACGAAGCCGACCCACGGCGCGACCGATACGCCGTCGGTGTTCACGCGGCCGAGTGCGAACGCGATCACGAAGCCCGCGACGATCCCGAGCAGCACCGAGATGTTGGCGACGAAGCCGCGGCCGTACTTGTTGATCAGCAGGATCAGCGTGAGCACGAGCAGCGACAGGCCGAGGTAGACGGGGCTGCCGTATTCGGGGTTGCCGACGCCGCCTGCCGCCCAGTTGATCCCGACTTCCATCAGCGACAGCCCGATCACCGAGATCACGGTGCCGACGACGACGGGCGGGAAGAACCGCAGCAGCTTGCCGATCATCGGCGCGAGCACGATGCCGATGATGCCGGCCGCGATCGTCGAGCCGAAGATGTCGAGAATGCCGAGGCCGGGGTTCGTGCCGATCGCGATCATCGGGCCGACGGCCGCGAACGTGCAGCCCATGATCACGGGCAGGCGGATGCCGAAGATCCACAGGCCGAGCGTCTGGATCAGCGTGGCGATGCCGCACGAAAACAGATCGGCGCTGATCAGGAACGCGATCTGGTCTTTCGGCAGCTTCAGCGCGCCGCCGACGATAAGCGGCACGGCGACGGCGCCGGCGTACATGACGAGGACGTGCTGCAGGCCGAGTGTTACAAGCTTGCCGGTCGGCAACACCTCATCGCACGGATGGACCGTGTTCGATTGCATCTGTCTCACTCCATGATCTTGTTTTCGGGGTGATACGAAGTTATGCGGAATGCACCGGTGTCACAAGAGCACTGGGTTCTATTCCGTTCTTTGCTGGTTCGATATGCCAATTCGGCATGAGACGAGGTGTCGATCATGGGGAAACGCCGCTGGAGTGAGGTTCTACGGTTTTATAGCCGTCCAAAATTGGGCGGCCCCCATGTCAAATATCCGCGACCTTATGATGTGTATCGCGCGATCCGCATAGTCCCGAAATCGCCTGCGCGAAAAGCGCATCGGGTTAACCCGCGAACCGCCGTTTTGCCGCGCGGTGCAACCGGCTGCTGCGCCCCGCCGCGCACGCGGCGCGCATCGCGGAAATCCGGACGCGCATCACGATCCCGCTATCATCGACATCCGTTCATTCGAATCCTGATCCCGTCATGCGTCTGCTCGGCATCGACCTCGGCACCGGCTCCGTCAAACTCGTCACGATCGATGCCGAGGGCATCGAGCGCGCGGTCGCGAGCGAACCGTATCCGTTGTCGTCGCCGCGACCGGGCTGGGCCGAGATCGCGCCCGCGACGTGGTGGGACGCGCTCGTGCGCGCGGCCGCGCGCTTGCCGGCCGACGAACGCGCGCAGGTCGTGGCGATCGGCCTGTCGGGCCAGATGCACGGCGTCGTGCTGATGGACGCGGCCGCGCGTCCGGTGCGGCCGGCGCTGCTGTGGCCCGACACGCGCGCGGCGCGCGAAGCGGAGGCGGCGTGCTGGCCGGGCGCGCCGAATCCGGTCGCGCCTGGAATGGCCGGCCCGCTGCTGTGCTGGCTCGCCGCACATGAGCCCGACACATTGCGTGCCGCGCGCTGGGCCGTGCAGCCGAAGGACTGGCTGCGCGTCGCGCTCGGCGGCGAGGTCGCGGCCGATCCGAGCGATGCGTGCGCGACGGCGCTCGCGTCGCCCGACGGCGCGTGGGATCGCGCGCGGATCGATGCGCTCGCGTTGCCGGCCGACCGCTTCGCGCCCGTACGCGCGTCCGCCGCGCGCTGCGGCGCACTCGGCGCGCGAGCCGCTGCCGCGCTCGGCCTGCCGGCCGGCGTGCCGCTCGCGACCGGCGCCGGCGATACCGCGTGCGCGGCGCTCGGCAGCGGGCTCGTCGCGTCCGGCGACGCGCTGCTGACGACGGGCAGCGGCGGCCAGATCGTCGTGCTCGCCGACGCGTTGCCGCCTGCGCGGCGCGGGCTGCATCGCTATCGTGCAGCGGCGGGCGGCGCCTATTACACGATGGCGGCGATGCAGAACGTCGGCCTCGCGCTCGAAGCGGTGCGCGGCTGGCTCGGCTATCCGGACTGGGCCGCCGCCTACGACGACGCGTTCACGCAGCCGCCGTCCGAGCGGCTCTGCTTCCTGCCGTATCTGACCGGCGAGCGCTCGCCGTGGATGAATCCCGATGCGCGCGGCGGCTGGCTCGGCCTCGCGCTCGGCGACACGCGCGGCGCGATGATGCGTGCCGCATTCGAAGGCGTCGCGTTCGCGCTGCGTGCAGGGCTCGACGCGATTCGCGATGCGAACCGTGACGATCCCGTCGCGTCGTTGCGCGTCGCGGGCGGCGGCTCTGTCGATCCGCGCTGGCGACAGCTGCTGGCCGATGCGCTCGGTGCGTCGCTCGACGCGCTCGAATGTCCGAATGCGGCGACGCGCGGCGCCGCGCTGCTCGCGGGCCTCGCGATCGGCCACTGGAACGAATCGGCATTGCCCGCGCTCGCACCGGCCGCGTCGCCGGTCGCCGTGCCGCGCGACGATCGCGCACTGGCCACGCGGCACGCGCGCTTCGTCGATCTGTACACGCGCACCGATGCGTGGTTCGCGACGGGCGTTTAAACTCGGGCACTTGTCGTTTTGCGCCACCGATGACGCATCGTGGCAAGCCGGCGACTGATTAGCGCACGCACGGCGCGCCGCGACGCGCGATCATGGCGAGCACCCGATTTTTCCGCAGGCCGGCGCGCGATGCTGCGCGGCGCGGAATGGAACCGGAGTCGACGCGGCGGCGCGCCGCGCCGGACCGACATTCAACAAGGAGTCACACGATGAAGACGAAAGCAGCGATTGCATGGAAGGCGGGCGCGCCGCTGACGATCGAGGAAGTCGATCTCGAAGGCCCGCGTGCGGGCGAGGTGCTGATCGAGGTGAAGGCGACGGGCATCTGCCACACCGACTACTACACGCTGTCGGGCGCCGATCCGGAAGGCATCTTCCCGGCGATCCTCGGCCATGAAGGCGCGGGCGTCGTCGTCGACGTCGGTCCGGGTGTCGGCACGGTGCGCAAGGGCGATCACGTGATTCCGCTCTACACGCCCGAATGCCGCGAGTGCAAGTTCTGCCTGTCGCGCAAGACCAACCTCTGCCAGAAGATCCGCGCGACGCAGGGCAAGGGGCTGATGCCCGACGCGACCTCGCGCTTCTCGCTCGACGGCAAGCCGCTGTTCCACTACATGGGCACCTCGACGTTCTCGAACTACATCGTCGTGCCCGAGATCGCGGTCGCGAAGGTGCGCGAGGACGCGCCGTTCGACAAGATCTGCTACATCGGCTGCGGCGTGACGACGGGCGTCGGCGCGGTCGTGTACTCGGCGAAGGTCGAGGCCGGCGCGAACGTCGTCGTGTTCGGTCTCGGCGGGATCGGCCTGAACGTGATCCAGGGTGCGAAGATGGTCGGCGCGGACAAGATCATCGGCGTCGACATCAATCCGAAGCGCGTCGAACTCGCGAAGAAGTTCGGCATGACGCACTTCATCAACCCGAACGAAGTCGAGAACGTCGTCGACCACATCGTGCAGCTGACCGACGGCGGCGCCGACTACTCGTTCGAATGCGTCGGCAACGTGAAGCTGATGCGCCAGGCGCTCGAGTGCACGCACAAGGGCTGGGGCCAGTCGTTCATCATCGGCGTGGCCGCGGCCGGCGAGGAAATCAGCACGCGTCCGTTCCAGCTCGTCACGGGCCGCGAATGGAAGGGCTCCGCGTTCGGCGGCGCGCGCGGCCGCACCGACGTGCCAAAGATCGTCGACTGGTACATGGAAGGCAAGATCAACATCGACGACCTGATCACGCACACGCTGCCGCTCGAGCGGATCAACGAAGGCTTCGACCTGATGAAGAAGGGCGAGTCGATCCGCTCGGTCGTGCTGTACTGACCGACGGAGCGCGATCATGCTCGAACTCGTTTCATCGCATGCGTGCCACGGCGGCGAGCAGCGCTTCTATCGTCACGATTCGACGACGATCGGCCTGCCGATGAAGTTCTCGGTCTATCTGCCGCCGCAGGCTGCGCACGGCCCTGTGCCGGCGCTGTTCTATCTCGCCGGGCTCACCTGCACCGAAGAGACGTTCGCGATCAAGGGCGGCGCGCAGCAGTATGCGGCGCAGCACGGCATCGCACTCGTGATGCCCGATACGAGCCCGCGCGGCGCGGGCGTGCCAGGCGAGACCGACGCGTGGGATTTCGGCGTCGGCGCGGGCTTCTACGTCGACGCGACCGAAGCGCCGTGGTCCGCGCATTACCGGATGGAGTCGTACGTGACCGGCGAGCTGCGCGAGATCGTCACGGCCGAGCTGCCGATCGACGGCGCGCGGCTCGGCATCTTCGGCCACTCGATGGGCGGGCACGGCGCGCTGACGCTCGCGCTGCGTCATCCGGACCTGTACCGGTCGGTGTCGGCGTTCGCGCCGATCGCGGCGCCGACGCGCTGCCCGTGGGGCGAGAAGGCGTTCTCCGGCTACCTCGGCGCGGATCGCGAAGCGTGGAAGCAGCACGACGCGAGCGAGCTCGTCGCGCGTGCGGATGCACCGAAATTCGCGGACGGCATCCTCGTCGACCAGGGTCTCGCCGATCAGTTCCTCGCGAACCAGCTGAATCCGGACGTATTCGAGGCCGCGTGCGCGAAGGCGGGACAGCCGCTGACGCTGCGCCGCCATCCGGGCTACGATCACGGGTATTACTTCATCTCGACGTTCATCGCCGATCACATCGCGCATCATGCGCGCGTGCTGATGCGCTGAGCCGCCGCGTGTCACGTACGCGGCACGTCGCATCGTGCGACGCGGCGCCGATAAAAAACGCCGGCACTGCCTTCGGGCATGCCGGCGTTTTTCGTTCGATTGCCTCGATGGCCCGCCCAACGCAGGCCGCGCCGTTCAGCGCCGCCGCAACAGGCTCGCGCCGTACACGAGCCCCGACAGCGCGGTGATCCAGAAGCTCGTCGGCCAGTCGGTGTGATACGCGAGCACGATGCCGAGCCACGCTTCGAACAGCGCGAACAGCGCGGCGAGCAGCACACCGGTCGACAGGCGCGTCGACACGTTCTGCGCGGCGGCGGCCGGGCCGACGAGCAGCGTGAACACGAGCAGCACGCCGACGATCTGCGTCGCGGCAGCGACCGCGAGCGCGCACACCGCGAGGAACAGCACCGATACCGTGCGCAGCGATACGCCCTTCGCTTCGGCTAGCTCGGGCTGCAGCGACGCGAACAGCAGCGGCCGCGCGATCAGCGCGAGCGCGACGAGGCTCACCGCGCCGATGCCGGCCAGCACGGCGAGCGTGTCGTGGCTGACCGCGAGTACGTTGCCGAACAGCAGCGCCGTGACCTGCGTCGCGAACGATGTGTAGAAATGCAGGAACAGCAGGCCGAAGCCGAGCGCACCCGACAGGATCACGCCGATTGCGACGTCGCGGCCCGCGAGCCGCTCGCCGAGCGCGCCCATCGCGACGCCGGTCGCCAGTGTAAAGCCGACCATGCCCCAGATCGGCGAGATGCCGAACAGCACGGCGCCCGTCGCGCCCGTGAAGCCGACGTGCGACAGCGCGTGGCCGGCGAAGGTCTGCCCGCGCAGCACGAGGAAGTAGCCGACGATGCCCGCGAGCACCGCGACGATCCCCGACGCCGCGAAGGCGTTGATCATGAAATCGTAATCAAACATCGTGCGAATGCCCGGGGTGCGCCTGTCCGTGATGAGCGTGATGACCGTGGCCGCTGCCGTGCGCATGGCCGCCGTCGTCCTCGTGTTCGTGGTCGTGCTTCTCGATCTCGACGTCGCCCGACATCACGAAGATCTTGCCGTTTACGCGCATCACGTCGATCGGCGATCCGTAGAGGCGCGACAGCACGGGCTTCGTGATCACCTCGTCGACGGTGCCGAGCGCCGCGACGCCGTTGCCGAGGTATAGCACGCGGTCGAGCGCGTTGAGCAGCGGGTTCAGTTCGTGCGCGGAGAACAGCACGGTGATGCCGAGCTCGCGCTGGACCTTGCGCACGAGTTCGACGACGCCGCGCTGGTGGTTCGGATCGAGGCTGATCAGCGGCTCGTCGAGCAGCAGCAGCTTCGGATTGCCGAGCAGGCATTGCGCGAGCAGCAGGCGCTGGCGCTCGCCGCCCGACAGTTCCGACAGCGGCCGGCGCGACAGCGCGCGGCCGCCGACGAGATCGAGCACGCGATCGACGTCGCGCCGCGTCGCGGCGCTCGTGTGCGGCAGCCCCCAGCGATGGCCGTCGGCGGCCATCGCGACGAAGTCGTAGCCGCGCATCCGGCGGTTCGCGAGGCCGCTGCGGATCTGCGGCATGTAGCCGATCGACGCGTTGCCGCGCGCGACCGGCAGGCCGCCGACCGACAGCGTGCCGCCGGCGACGGGCACGAGCCCGAGCACGGCGCGCATCAGCGTCGTCTTGCCCGCGCCGTTCGGCCCGAGCACGCCGACGAATTCGCCCGGTTCGATCGAGAAGCTGACATCGCGCAGGATCGTGCGTCCGCCCAGTTCGAGCGTGACGCGATCGAGCGCGAGTGCGTGGGGATTCGGTGTCATGGCTTGCCGGTGGAAAGCGCATGGCCGAGCGCGTCGAGCTGCGCGGCCATCCACTGCTGGAAGGTCTTGCCGGCCGGCTGCGTCTCGGTGACGCTGACCGTCGGCACACCGCTGTCGCGTGCGATCTTCAGCATCCGCTTGGTCATCGCTTCCTCGGCCTGGCTGTTGTAGATCAGCACGCGAACGCGCTTGTCGCGCAGATCCTTCTCGAATGCGGCGACGTCCTGCGCGCTCGCCTCGGTGTCGTTCATCGTCGCGAGCTGGAAGCGCTGGTTGCGCATCTCGAGGCCGATCGCGTCGGCCATGTAGCCGAACACGGGCTCGGTGGCCGTCACGGGCACGCCCTTGTACTGCGCGCGCAGCGCGGCGATCTTGTCGTCGACGGACTTCAGCGATGCGATGAATTTCTGCAGGTTCGCGTCGTAGTCGGCCTTGTTGGCCGGATCGGCGCGGCCGAGCTCGGTCGCGATCGCGTGCGCGGCGGCCGGCATCGTCGCCGGGTCGTACCAGAGGTGCGGGTTGTCGCCGGCCTTCTTGCCGACCAGATCGGCGACGACGATCGTCGCGCGCTTTGCCTGTTTCGATGCGCCGAGCAGCTTGCCCATCCACGGATCGTAGGCGGCGCCGTTATAGATCACGAGCTGCGCGTGCTGCAGCGCGCGGGCCGTCTTCGGGCTCGCTTCGAACAGGTGCGGATCCTGATCGGGATTGCTGAGGATGCTGGTGACCGCGACGTGGCTGCCGCCGATCTGCGTGACGACGTCGCCGTAGAAATTCTCCGCGGCGACGACATTGACGGGCGCGGCCTGCGCGAGCGCGGGCGCCGCGAGCGACAGCGCGGCGATGCCGGCGGCGAGCCAGCGCAGCGCGCGCGACGCGGGGGAACGACGAACGGGCGACAGGGCGCGCAGCGGCGCGCGCTTCAGGGCAATGGACATGGAACTCCTCGTTGGAAGGGGCGGCGCATGCGCCGCGCGATCGACGTCAGCGCTGGGCAGGCTTGCGCTTGCAGTGGCCGCACAGGCCGCTCAGCTCGACGACCTGGTGATGAACCTCGAAACCGTGCGCGGGCTCGGTCGACGACAGCTGCTTTGCGAGCTCGCCGCCGGGAATTTCGACGGTGTCGCCGCACGCGTCGCAGATCAGGAACTGGCCTTCGTGCGGCACGCCGATTTCGCAGCACGCGAAGAACGCGTTCTTCGACTCGATGCGATGGATGAAGCCGTGCTCGACGAGGAAGTCGAGCGCGCGGTAGACGGTCGTGGGCGGCACGCGGCCGCGCGTCGGCTCGAGTTCGGCGAGCAGGTCGTATGCGCCGATCGGACGCTGCGCGGCAAGCACGCGCTCGTAGACCTGGCGGCGCAGCGGCGTCCAGGCGAGCCCGTGCTCGGCGGCGAAGGCGTCGGCCCGGGACAGCCGGGCGGCGAGGGAGGAGGAGGTAGCCATGGCGTCAAGCAGGCGATCAAACAAAGTATGGCGATGATATAACGTATCGCGCTGCCGTGCAGCGCCGATTTCCGCCCCGTTTCTGCTTGCGCGCGCCATCCAGCCGCGTTTGCGCCGCCTCCGCCGCACCGCATCGACGCGTCACGCGCGTTGTCGCGCCTCCGTCGCCGCGTCTTGGCCGCACGCCGCCGTGCGGCGGCGCATCATCGAAAGCTGTCGCTCCGCCTTGACAGCGCGAATCGCGTATTCGATCATTCGACCACTAACAGAGCAATTGTTCGGGTCGCGAGCGTTCGCTCACTTCGCGGCCGTCGTACAGCAGAACGAACCGGAGACAACGCGTGAGACTGGAAGACAAGGTCGCGATCCTGACGGGCGCCGCCAGCGGCATCGGCGAAGCGGTCGCGCAACGCTATCTGGACGAAGGCGCGCGCTGCGTGCTCGTCGACGTGAAACCGGCCGGCGGCTCGCTCGCACGGCTCATCGAAGCGCATCCTGGCCGCGCGGCGGCCGTCACCGCGGACGTCACGCGCCGCGACGACATCGAGCGCATCGTCGCGACCGCGGTCGAGCGGTTCGGCGGCGTCGACATCCTGTTCAACAACGCGGCGCTGTTCGACATGCGCCCGCTCCTCGACGAATCGTGGGACGTGTTCGACCGGCTCTTCGCGGTCAACGTGAAGGGCATGTTCTTCCTGATGCAGGCGGTCGCGCAGCGGATGGTCGAGCAGGGGCGCGGCGGCAAGATCGTCAACATGTCGTCGCAGGCCGGCCGTCGCGGCGAGGCGCTCGTCTCGCACTACTGCGCGACGAAGGCGGCCGTGATCAGCTATACGCAGTCGGCCGCGCTCGCGCTCGCGCCGCACCGGATCAACGTCAACGGCATTGCGCCGGGCGTCGTCGACACGCCGATGTGGGAGCAGGTCGACGCACTGTTCGCGCGCTACGAGAACCGGCCGCTCGGCGAAAAGAAGCGGCTCGTCGGCGAAGCGGTGCCGCTCGGCCGCATGGGCGTGCCGGCCGATCTGACCGGCGCCGCGCTGTTTCTCGCGTCGGCCGATGCCGACTACATCACCGCCCAGACGCTGAACGTCGACGGCGGCAACTGGATGAGCTGACATGAGGCCGCTCGCCTGCGCCGTCCGCCGGCCCCCTGTCGAACAGGCGCGCAGCGCGCCGTGCGCGCGCGTCGCCGCACGAGGGCGCGGATGATGGCCGAGATCGTCGTCGCGGGCGAACTGCTCGCCGAATTTGTCGCCACCGAGCGCGGTCAGTCGTTCGATACGCCGGGGCTGTTCGCCGGCCCGTTCCCGAGCGGCGCGCCCGCCATCTTCGCCGACCAGGCCGCGCGGCTCGGCGCACGCGTCGCCTATGCGGGCTGCGTCGGGCGCGACGCGTTCGGCGACGCGATCGTCGCGCGGCTCGCACACGACGGCGTCGAGGTCGCGCGCATCCGCCGCGTCGCGCGTCCGACCGGCACCGCGTTCGTCGCGTATCGCGACGACGGCTCGCGCAGCTTCGTCTATACGCTGTCGACGAGCGCGGCCGCGTGCCTCGATGCGTCCGACGTCGACACGTCGATGTTCGACGGCTGCCGCTACTTTCATGTGATGGGCTCGTCGCTGACCAGCGAATCGGCGATCGCAGCCGTGCGGCGCGGCGTGATAGAAGCCGCGCGCGTGGGCGCGAAGGTCTCGTTCGATCCGAACGTGCGGCCCGAGATGCTGAGTTTCCGGCCGATGCGCGCGGCGCTCGACGAGATGCTGGCCGCATGCCATCTGTTCCTGCCGAGCGAAGCCGATCTGCCGTTCTTTTGCGGCCCGCAGCCGCCCGAACGCGCGATCGCCGCATTGCTCGCGACGCATCCGCTGCTCGAGCGCGTCGTGCTCAAGCGCGGCGCGACCGGCAGCGTCGCGTTCGAGCGCGCGCATCGCGTCGAGGCGCCGGCGTACGCGGTCGACGAAGTCGATCCGACGGGCGCCGGCGACTGCTTCGGCGGCACGCTGGTCGCAAGCCTCGTCGCCGGCGTGCCGCTCGATGCGGCGCTGCGCCGCGCGAACGCGGCCGGCGCGATCGCGGTCACGCGGCGCGGGCCGATGGAAGGCAACAGCAACGCGGCCGAAATCGAGCGTTTTCTGACCGAGCGGGGTGTCGGATGTCCGGTATGACGACGACCGTCGAACGCGCGCACGCCGCGCACGCGCAGGCCGTGCTGCGCATGATCTTCGATGCGAATCGCGCGGATGCGCAGCGCGGCATCTATGCGGTCTGCAGCGCGCACCGTCTCGTGCTCGAAGCGGCATGCGAGGCCGCCCGCGCGGACGGCTCGCCGCTGCTGATCGAAGCGACCTGCAACCAGGTGAACCACGTCGGCGGCTACACGGGCATGACGCCCGCCGATTTCCGCCGCGACGTCGACGCGATCGCCGCGCAGTGCGGGCTTGCGGCGTCGGCGCTCGTGCTCGGCGGCGATCATCTCGGCCCGAACCCGTGGCGGCATCGCCGCGCGGCCGACGCGATGCGCGAGGCCGCCGCGATGGTCGCGGCGTACGTCGAAGCCGGATTCGAAAAGATCCATCTCGACGCTAGCATGCCGTGCGCGGACGATCCGCCCTCGCTCGACGACCGCACGATCGCCGCGCGCGCCGCGCAGCTGTGCCGCGCGGCCGAAGAAGCCGGCGCGCGGGCGGGCGTCGCGCCCGTCTACGTGATCGGCACCGAGGTGCCGACGCCCGGCGGCGAATCGGGTGGCGACGCGATCGCACGTATCGCGGTCACGCGTGCGGACAGCGTGGCCGCGACGCTCGACGCGCATCGCGCGGCCTTCGCGGCGGCCGGCCTCGACGATGCCTGGACGCGCGTCGTCGCGATCGTCGCGCAGCCGGGTGTCGACTTCGACGATCGCCGCGTGCTCGACTACGACAGCGCGAAGGCCGCATCGCTCGGCGCGAGTATCTTGCGCACGCCGCGCCTCGTGTTCGAGGCGCACTCGACCGACTACCAGACCGAGCATGCGCTCGCGGCGCTCGTGCGCGACCATTTCGCGATCCTGAAGGTCGGGCCGGCGCTGACGTTTGCGCTGCGCGAGGCGCTGTTCGCGCTGAGCTTCATCGAGGACGCGCTGATCGACGACGCGGCGCAGCGCTCGCGCCTGCGCGACGTCGTCGACGATGCGATGCGCGCGCAACCCGAGCACTGGGCGCCGTACTACCGCGGCGACGAAGCCGAGCAGCGCCTCGCGCGCCAGTTCAGCTACAGCGACCGCATCCGCTACTACTGGCTGCAGCCGACCGTTGCCGCGGCGGTCGAGCGGCTGTTCGGCAACCTCGCGCGGCAGCCGGTGCCCGAGACGCTCGTCGCGCAATGGCTGCCGGACGTTTACGCGGCATGCCGCGCGGGCGCGCTCGCACGGGAGCCGCGCGCGTGGGTGCGCCACCGGATACGCGACGTGATCGCGCACTACGCGCGCGCGTGCGGAATGCAGCGGCCGGCATGACGGGCCGCGAAGGAAACGACGCAACATCGAACAATCACAGGAGACATGCCATGCAAGGAAAGATGCTCGCCGCCGCCCGCTGTGTCGCGTCGGCCGCGCTCGCGACGGCGGCCTGCGCCGCGTCCGCCGGCACGCTGACGATCGCGACGCTGAACAACCCCGACATGATCGAGCTGAAGAAGCTGTCGCCGGCCTTCGAGAAGGCGAACCCGGACATCAAGCTGAACTGGGTGATCCTCGAGGAAAACGTGCTGCGCCAGCGCGCGACGACGGACATCACGACCGGCAGCGGGCAGTTCGACGTGATGGCGATCGGCACCTACGAGACGCCGCAGTGGGGCAAGCGCGGCTGGCTCGCGCCGATCACCGGGCTGCCGGCCGACTACGATCTGAACGACATCGTGAAGACGGCGCGCGACAGCCTGTCGTACAACGGCCAGCTGTATGCGCTGCCGTTCTACGTCGAGAGCTCGATGACGTTCTACCGCAAGGACCTGTTCGCGGCGAAGGGGCTGAAGATGCCCGACCAGCCGACCTACGACCAGATCGCCGAATTCGCGGACAAGCTGACCGACAAGTCGAAGGGCATCTACGGGATCTGCCTGCGCGGCAAGGCCGGCTGGGGCGAGAACATGGCCTATGTGTCGACCGTCGTGAACACGTTTGGCGGCCGCTGGTTCGACGAGAATTGGAACGCGCAGATCAACTCGCCGGAATGGAAGAAGGCGATCACGTTCTACGTGAACCTGCTGAAGAAGGACGGCCCGCCGGGGGCGAGTTCGAACGGCTTCAACGAGAACCTGACGCTGACCGCGTCCGGCAAATGCGCGATGTGGATCGACGCGACGGTCGCGGCCGGCATGCTCTACAACAAGCAGCAGTCGCAGGTCGCCGACAAGATCGGCTTCGCGGCCGCGCCGGTCGCCGTCACGCCGAAGGGCTCGCACTGGCTGTGGGCGTGGGCGCTCGCGATCCCGAAGACGTCGAAGCAGCAGGACGCCGCGCGCAAGTTCGTCGCGTGGGCGACCTCGAAGCAGTACATCGAGATGGTCGGCAAGGACGAGGGCTGGGCGTCGGTGCCGCCGGGCACGCGCGCGTCGACCTATCAGCGCGCCGAGTACAAGGCCGCCGCGCCGTTCTCCGATTTCGTGCTGAAGGCGATCGAGACGGCCGATCCGAACGATCCGTCGCTGAAGAAGGTGCCGTACACGGGCGTCCAGTACGTCGGGATTCCCGAGTTCCAGTCGTTCGGCACCGTGGTCGGCCAGGCGATCGCCGGCGCGGTCGCGGGGCAGATGACGGTCGACCAGGCGCTCGCGGCCGGGCAGGCCGCCGCGGACCGCGCGGTGCGGCAGGCCGGCTACAGGAAGTAACGCGACGCGCGCCGTGCGCGAACGCGTGCGGCGCGCCTCGCCGAAGCGGTAACGCGGGCCGGCCGTTCGCGCCCGCGTCTCAACCGGAGGGACTCCGATCATGCGTCATTTGCGTCTTCCCCTGAATCACGCGTCGTCGGTCGGCGACGCGTCGTCGTCGCCCGGCGCGGCGCGCCGTGCCGGCGGCGGCGCGCGCTGGCTCGTGTCGCCGTCCGTCGCGGTGCTGCTGCTGTGGATGTCGATTCCGCTCGCGATGACGATCTGGTATTCGTTCTCGCGCTACAACCTGCTCAATCCGGACGTGAAGGGCTTCGCCGGGTTCGACAACTACCGCTTCCTCGCGACCGATCCGTCGTTCCTGCCCGCGATCTGGCATACGCTCGTGCTGATCGGCGCGGTGCTCGCGATCACGGTGATCGGCGGCGTGCTGATGGCCGTGCTGTTCGACCGCAAGTTCTACGGGCAGGGCATCGCGCGGCTGCTTGCGATCGCGCCGTTCTTCGTGATGCCGACGGTCTCCGCGCTGATCTGGAAGAACATGATCCTGCACCCGGTGTACGGGCTCGTCGCGAACGCGATGCGCGCGCTCGGCATGCAGCCGATCGACTGGTTCGCCGACTACCCGCTCACCGCCGTGATCATGATCGTCGCGTGGCAGTGGCTGCCGTTCGCATTCCTGATCCTGTTCACCGCGATCCAGTCGCTCGACCAGGAGCAGAAGGAAGCCGCGCGCATCGACGGCGCGGGCCCGATCGCGATGTTCTTCTACATCACGCTGCCGCATCTGAAGCGCGCGATCGCGGTCGTCGTGATGATGGAGACGATCTTCCTGCTGTCGATCTTCGCGGAGATCTACACGACGACGGGCGGCGGCCCCGGCGATGCGACCACGAACCTGTCGTACCTGATCTATGCGCTCGGCCTGCAGCAGTTCGACGTCGGCCTCGCGTCCGCAGGCGGGATCATCGCCGTGGTGGTCGCGAACGTCGTGTCGTTCTTCCTCGTGCGGATGCTCGCGCGCAACCTGAAGGGGGAGTACGAGAAATGAGCGACCTGACCATCGAAAGCCGCCGCACGCCGGCGGCGTTCGACCTCGTGCGCCGCGCGCTGCCCGGCACGCTCGCGTGGCTGATCGCGCTGCTGCTGTTTTTCCCGATCTTCTGGATGGCGATCACCGCGTTCAAGACCGAGCAGCAGGCCTACGCGTCGACGCTGTTCTTCGTGCCGACGCTCGACAGCTTCCGCGAGGTATTCGCGCGCAGCAACTACTTCGCGTTCGCGTGGAACTCGGTGCTGATCTCGGCCGGCGTCACGCTGATCAGCCTGCTGTTCGCGGTGCCGGCCGCGTACGCGATGGCGTTCTTTCCGAACCGCCGCACGCAGAAGGTGCTGCTCTGGATGCTGTCGACGAAGATGATGCCGTCGGTCGGCGTGCTCGTGCCGATCTATCTGCTCTGGAAGAACGCGGGGCTGCTCGACACGGTGTCGGGCCTCGTGATCGTCTACACGCTGATCAATCTGCCGATCGCCGTGTGGATGACCTTCACGTACTTCAACGAGATTCCGAAGGACATTCTCGAAGCGGGGCGCATCGACGGCGCGTCGACCTGGCAGGAGATCGTCTATCTGCTGATGCCGATGGCGCTGCCCGGGCTGGCGTCGACGGCCCTGCTGCTCGTGATCCTGTCGTGGAACGAGGCGTTCTGGAGCATCAACCTGTCGAGCTCGAACGCGGCGCCGCTGACGGTATTCATCGCGTCGTACTCGAGCCCCGAGGGCCTGTTCTGGGCGAAGCTGTCCGCGGCGTCGCTGCTCGCCGTCGCGCCGATCCTGATCGTCGGCTGGATCTCGCAGAAGCAGCTGGTGCGCGGGCTCACGTTCGGAGCGGTCAAGTGAGCGCGGCCGACGAACGCGCGAGCGTGCTGATCTGCGACTGCGACGGCGTGCTGATCGACAGCGAGGCCGTCGCCGCCGACGTGCTCGTGCGCGAGCTCGAGGCGCGCTGGCCGGGCGTCGATGCGCGGCCGGCCGTGATGCCGCTGCTCGGGCTGCGCATCGAGCGCGTGCTGGCCGGCGCGAGCGAAGCGGTCGGCCGCACGCTGTCGGCGGACGACGTCGACGCGATTCGCCGCGCCGTCGAAGCGGCGGCCGTGCATGCGCCGATGGTCGAGGGCATCGACGCGGCGCTCGCGGCGATCGAGCTGCCGAAGGCCTGCGCGAGCAACAGCTATCGCGGCTACGTCGAAGCGGCGCTCGCGCGCACGGGCCTCGCGCGCTTCTTCGGCGACCGGCTGTTCTGCGCGGATGCGGTCGCGCGGCCGAAGCCCGCGCCCGACGTCTATCTCGCGGCCGCGCACGCGCTCGGCGTCGCGCCCGCGCAGTGCCTCGTCGTCGAGGACAGCGCGACCGGGATCACCGCGGCCGCCGCGGCCGGCATGACGGTGCTCGCATTCGTCGGCGGCGGGCATGCGCCGGCCGCGCAGAGCGACGCGCTGCGCAGCATCGGCGCACGCCACGTATTCGACGACATGCACGAGCTGCCCGGCTACGTCGCGCGCTGGCAGGCGACGGGCGCGGTGCTGCCGAACTAGCAACGATTGCGCTGCGTTCCGTGCGGCGCATCACGAACGAAACGGAGACAGACCATGGCAAGCGTGCTCCTGCGCAACATCGCGAAGCGCTACGACGACAACGAAGTGCTGCGCAACGTGAATCTCGACATCGCCAACGGCGAATTCGTCGTGTTCGTCGGCCCGAGCGGCTGCGGCAAGTCGACGCTGATGCGGATGATCGCCGGGCTCGAGGACATTTCGAGCGGCGACCTGCTGATCGACGGCGTGAAGGTCAACGACGTGCCGAGCGCGAAGCGCGGGATCGCGATGGTGTTCCAGTCGTATGCGCTGTATCCGCACATGACGCTGTACGACAACATGGCGTTCGGGCTGAAGCTCGCGGGCGCGAAGAAGCCCGAGATCGACCAGGCCGTGAAGCAGGCCGCGAAGATCCTGCATATCGACCATCTGCTCGACCGCAAGCCGAAGCAGCTGTCGGGCGGGCAGCGGCAGCGCGTCGCGATCGGCCGCGCGATCACGCGCAAGCCGAAGGTATTCCTGTTCGACGAGCCGCTCTCGAACCTCGACGCCGCGCTGCGCGTGAAGATGCGGCTCGAGTTCGCGCGGCTGCACGACGAGCTGAAGACGACGATGATCTACGTGACGCACGATCAGGTCGAGGCGATGACGCTCGCGGACAAGATCGTCGTGCTGTCGGGCGGCGCGGTGCAGCAGGTCGGCACGCCGAACGCGCTGTATCACGCGCCGGCGAACCTGTTCGTCGCGGGCTTCATCGGCTCGCCGAAGATGAATTTCCTGAAGGGCACGGTCGAGACCGCCGATGCGGGCGGCGTGCTCGTGCGCTTCGACAGCGGCGATACGCAGCGCGTCGCGGTCGACGCGACCGGCGTGCAGCGCGGCGCGCCCGTGACGGTCGGCGTGCGGCCCGAACATCTGAAGGTCGGTGCGGCGGCGGACGGCGTCGCCGCGAAGACGATGACGGTCGAATCGCTCGGCGACGCCGCCTATCTGTACGCGGAATCGCCCGTCGCGCCGGACGGGTTGATCGCGCGGATTCCGCCGCTCGACACCTATCGCACGGGCGAAGTGCTGCACATGCACGCCGACGCCGAGCACTGCCATCTGTTCGACGAGCAGGGCCACGCGTTCCGCCGGCTCGGCGTGCATGCGAAGGCGGCCTGACGCGCGGCGCGCGTCACAGCTGCAGATGCTCGACGAGGTAGTCGACGAACGCGCGCAGCTTCGGCGTCGGATGGTGGCCTGACGGCCACAGCACGTACACCGGCGTGCGGCTCGCGACGTAATCGTCGAGCACCGTGCGCAGCGTGCCGGCATCGATCGGCTCGCGCACGAAGAACTCGGGCAGGCACGCGATGCCGAGCCCGCGCAACGCGAAGCAGAGGCGCGTTTCCGCGTTGTTGCTGACCATCGAGACGGGCACGTCCGGCGGCGTGTGCGAACGCGACGGACGCAGCGGCCAGATCTCGAGCTTGCCGGTGGCCGGAAACCGGTAGTGCAGGCAGCGATGGCGCACGAGATCGGCCGGCGTGCGCGGCGTGCCGTGCCGTTCGAGGTAATCGGGCGACGCGACCAGATGCTGGCGGAAATGGCCGAGCAGCCGCGACGAGAGCCGCGAATCGGCCGGACGACCGGTGCGCACGACCGCATCGAAGCCTTCGTCGACGACATCGACGAGCCGGTCGCTGAAATCGAGATCCAGTTCGATCTCCGGATACGCCGTCATGAAGCCGGCGAGCACCGGCAGCATCAGCGTGCCGATCGTCGGCAGGCTTACGCGCAGCCGCCCGCGCGGCGCTTCGACGCTTTGCGTGAGCTCGCGCTCGGCCGCATCGATTTCGGCGATCACGCGCCGGCATCGTTCGAGAAAGCGCGCGCCCTCGGCCGTCAGCGTGACGCTGCGCGTGCTGCGGTGAAAGAGCCGCACGTTGAGCCGCGCTTCGAGCCGCGCGATGCGCTTGCCGACCGCCGACGCGGAGATGCCGAGCGCGCGGCCGGCCGCGACGAAGCTGCGCGTTTCCGCGACTTGAACGAAGACGAAGAAGCCGCCCAGATTCTCCATGCAGATTCCCGATTGCGGACGTCGATGTCCGGATTGTCCGGAACTCTAGCCCAGTTTTTCTTCGTTTGCCGGCTCCCTACGATGAGCGTTCGTTCGCTCATCGAGGTCATTGCCATGTCATCCCTGCCTGTGATTGCCCGCGACAGCGAGGCCGACGTCGCGCTGGACGTGCGGCTCGACGGCGCGCTCGAGCGCGCGCTCGCGGACGAACGGATCGTCGGCGCGGTCGTGATGGTCGCGCGCGACGGCGAGTTGCGCTACACGCGCGCGGCGGGCCTTGCCGACCGCGAGGCGCGCACGCCGATGCGCGAGGACACGCTGTTCCGGCTCGCATCGGTCACGAAGCCGATCGTGACGGCCGCCGCGATGCGGCTCGTCGCGGCCGGCCGCATCGCGCTCGACGAACCGGTCGCGCGCTGGCTGCCCGAGTTCCGGCCGACGCTGCGCGACGGCACGCCGGCCCGCATCACGTTGCGGCATCTGCTGTCGCATACGGCGGGTCTCGGCTATCGCTTTCTCGAACCCGACGACGACGGCCCGTATGCGCGAGCCGGCGTATCCGACGGCATGGACCGTACGCCCGTGTCGCTCGCGGAGAACGTGCGGCGCATCGCGAGCGTGCCGCTGCAGTTCGCGCCCGGTACGTCGTGGTGCTATTCGCTCGCGACGGACGTTGTCGGTGCGCTGATCGAGGCCGTCCACGAAAGGCCGCTCGCCGAGGCGGTCGCCGAACTCGTCACGACACCGCTCGGCATGACCGCGACCGCGTTCGTCGCGCCCGATGCCGCGCGCGTGGCGACGCCGTACGTGAGTACGGCAGGCGCGCCGCGCCGGATGGCGGCCGTCGAGGTCGTACCGCCGCGCGACGGCACGGTCGGCATCCGCTTCGAACCGGCGCGTGCGTTCGATCGCGACGCATGGCCGTCGGGCGGCGCCGGCATGATCGGCTGCGCGGCGGACTGCGTCGCGCTGCTCGACGCGCTGCGCACCGGCCGCGACGGCTGGCTCGCGCCCGAGTGGGTCGACGAGATGGCGCGCATCCAGCCGGGCGCGCACGACGTGCCCGACGCGCCGGGCTTCGGCTTCGGGCTCGGCTTTTCGGTGCTGCGCGATCCCGTCGCCGCGCAGTCGCCGGAGTCGGTCGGCACGTGGCGCTGGGGCGGCGCATACGGGCATGCGTGGTTCGTCGATCGCGCGGCCGGACTCACGGTCGTCGCGCTGACGAACACGCTGTACGAGGGCGCGGACGGCCGATTCGTCACGGATGTGCGCGATGCGGTCTACGGCGCGGGGAGGGCGGCATGAGCGAATGCGTATCGATGTCCGCAACGGCGGCCGGCGACCGCGCGCGTCTGCCGGTCGCGAATCTGCTCGCGCTTGCGACGGCCGGCTTCATCACGGTCCTGACCGAAGCGCTGCCGGCCGGCATGCTGCCGCTGATGAGCGCGGACCTGCGCGTGACCGAGGCGCTGATCGGCCAGCTCGTGACGGTCTATGCGCTCGGCTCGATCGTCGCCGCGATTCCATTGGTTGCCGCGACGCGCGGGATCGCGCGCCGCCGTTTGCTGATCGCCGCGCTGGCCGGCTTCGTCGTGTCGAACGCGCTGACGGCCGTGTCGCCGTACTACGTGCTCACGCTCGCCGCGCGCTTCGTCGCCGGCATGGCGGCCGGGTTGCTGTGGGCGCTGCTCGCGGGCTACGCGAGCCGGATGGTCGACGAGCACCTGCGCGGCCGCGCGATCGCGGTCGCGATGCTCGGCGTGCCGGTCGCGATGTCGATCGGCATTCCGGCCGGCACCGCGCTCGGTGCGGCAGTCGGCTGGCGCGTCGCGTTCGCGGGCATCACGATAGCGGCGCTCGCGCTGATCGGATGGGTGCGGCTGCGCCTGCCCGACTATCCGGGGCAGCCGGCCGGTTCGCGCGAGCCCGTGCTCGCGGTGCTGAAGATGCCGGGCGTGCGTGCGGTGCTGACGGTGATGTTCGCGTACGTGCTTGCGCACAACATGCTCTACACGTACATCGCGCCGTTTCTCGCGGGTGAACGGATGGGTGCGCAGGTCGATGCGGTGCTGTTCGTGTTCGGTGTCGCGTCGCTGGGCGGGCTCGGGCTGACGGGCGCGTGGATCGGCGCCGCGCAGCGGCGGCTCACGTTCGCGAGCATCGCGTTGTTCGCGCTTGCGGCGCTGATGCTCGGCGCCGGCAACGGGATGGTGATCGTCTATGCGGGCGTCGCGCTGTGGGGCATCGCATTCGGCGGCGCGCCGACGCTGTTCCAGACGGCTGCGGCGCAGGCGGCGGGCGACGCGGCCGACGTCGCGCAGTCGATGCTCGTCACGGTATGGAATCTGGCGATCGCCGGCGGCGGCATCGCGGGCGGCATGCTGCTCGACGCGGCGGGCGCCGGCCCGATTCCGTGGGTGCTCGTCGCGTTGCTGAGCGCGGCCGCGCTCGGCGCATGGCGTGCGCGCGGGCATGCGTTTGCGGCGGCGCAGCGCGCGGCATGACGGCTGCGGGCCGCGCGGCGCGGCGTCAGAGCGTCGCGTCGAGCGCCGCGCGCGCGCAGGTCTCGTCCGTCACGAGCCCCGACACCCAGCCCCCGCGCAGCGCGGCGATCACCGCGTCGCGCTTTTTCGGGCCGCCCGCGAACGCGATCGTCGGGCGCTTGGGCGGCGTCTCGAGCGGCACGCTCGTCACGCGCGCGCTCGTCGACACGTCGACGAGCCGGCCTTGAGCATCGATCGGTACGCCGAGCAGTTCGGCGACCGCGCCGCGCGCGATCATCTCGTCGCGTTCCTGCTCGGTGATGAAGCCGTCTTCGTACAGCGGGCAGTGCGGGCCGATGTTGCCGACGCCGACGAACGCGACGTCGGCTTCCGCGGACAGCGCATCGACGATCCGGTAGAGCCGGTGATTGCACCACTGCGCGCGCTCGGCGTCGCTGTCGGCGAACAGCGGGGCGGGCAGCAGGAAGTGCTTGCCGCCCGTCTTCTCGGAGATGTACTGCGCGACGTCGTAGCGGTTCGACGAGCCGTCGGCCGCGATCGCGCCGACCATCGACACGAGCCGGTGCTGCGGGCGGTCGAGCTGCGCGATCTGCGCGACCGCGGCCTTCAGCGTCCGGCCGCTGCTGACCGCGATCACCATCGGCCGCGTCTCGTTCAGATAGCGTTCCATGACCTGCGCACCGGCGACCGCAAGCTTGCGGTCGATCGCATCGGGCGCGTCCGCATCGACCGGCACGACTTCGCACATCGAGAGCCCGTAGCGCTTCGACAACTGCGCACCGAGATCGAGGCAGTCGGCCAGTCGGTGATCGACGCGCACGCGAATCAGGTTCTTCTCGATCGCGAAGGCGACGAGGCGCTGCGCGACCGGGCGCGACACCTGCAGCTTCTCGGCGATTTCGTTCTGCGTGTCGCCCGCGACGTAATAGAGCCACGCGGCGCGCGTGGCGAGATCGAGTTTTTCTGAAGACTTGGACACGATAGCGATTCGGTTCGGAACGGGCCGGCGGTGCGGCGCAACGGGATCCACTGTACCGCATGCGGCGCGGGCCGCCGTTCGGCACCCGCGCGGCAGCGGGCGCTCACGCGAGACGCGTGCGCGACGGTTCGTAAAGCGGACGCACGTGACGGTACAGTGCGCGAAACGCATCGAGGCGCTCGCGCAGCAGCGCGTGACGCGCGGCGTTCGGCGTGTAGTCGGCGCGCACCGGCGGCTTGGTCAGCACGGCCTCGGGATCGGCGCCGACCGCGAGCCAGCCGAGCCGTGCGGCGCCGAGCGCGGCGCCCGTCTCGCCGCCGCCGTGCCGGCGCGTGCGGACGTTGAGCGCATCGGCGATCAGTTGCGCCCAGAACGCGCTGCGCGCGCCGCCGCCGATCAGCGACAGCCGATCGGTTTCGACGCCGGCCGCATGCAGCGCGTCGAGGCCGTCCGCGAGGCCGAGCGTCACGCCTTCGAGCACCGCATAGCCGAGATGCGCGCGCTCGGTCGCATGCGTCATCCCGAAGAACACGCCTTGCGCATACGGATCGTTGTGCGGCGTGCGCTCGCCGGACAGGTACGGCAGGAACAGCGGCGCGGTCGCGAGCGCGCCCGCGTCGAGCGCTTCGACTTCGGCGAGCAGCGTGGGCTCGTCGGTGCCGGTCAGCTTGCAGACCCAGCGCAGGCAGCTCGCGGCCGACAGCACGACGCTCATCAGTTGCCAGCGATCGGGGATCGCATGGCAGAACGCGTGCACGGCCGAGGCGGGGTTCGGCATGAAGCGATCGCCGACGACGCTCAGCACGCCCGACGTGCCGAGCGACACGAAGCCGTCGCCCGCATGGATCGCGCCGATGCCGAGCGCGCTCGTCGCGTTGTCGCCGCCGCCGCCCGCGACGACGACCGCCTCGGACAGCCCGAGCGTGCGCGCGACGTCCGCGCGCAGCGTGCCGGACGGCGCATTGCCTTCGACGATGCGCGGCATCTGGTCGCGCGTCATGTCGCACGCGGCGAGCAGCGCGTCGGACCAGTCGCGGCGCGCGACGTCGAGCCACAGCGTGCCGGCCGCGTCGGACGGATCGGACACCTTCGCGCCGGTCAGCCGGAATCGCAGGTAGTCCTTCGGCATCAGCACGCATGCCGTCGCCGCGAACACCTGCGGTTCGTGCTTCGCGACCCAGAGCAGCTTCGGCGCGGTGAATCCCGGCATCGCGAGATTGCCGGCGAGCGCATGCAGATCGGGGGCGCGCCCGGTGAGCAGCGCGCATTCGTCGGCGCTGCGCATGTCGTTCCAGAGGATCGCCGGACGCAGCACGCGATCGTCGCGTCCGAGCAGCACCGCGCCGTGCATCTGGCCGGACAGGCCGATGCCGCGCACTTGCGCGAATGCGTCCGGATGCCGTTCGCGCAGCGTCGCGAGCGCCGCGAGCGTGCCTTGCCACCAGTCTTCCGGATGCTGCTCGGCCCAGCGCGGATGCGGCCGCGATACGGTGAACGGCGTGCCGGCCGTGCCGACGACCGAGCCGTCCGGGGCCAGCAGCAGCACTTTCACTTCCGAAGTGCCGAGGTCGATGCCGAGATACATAGATAGCGATCCGTTCCGTCAGTCAGGAGCCGCTACTTTAGCCCCGCGGCCGGCCGCATGCCAACGGCGGTTCGCCCGCATCGCGCGCCGCGGCCGGCCGGCGCACGCGCGCTCGCGCATCAGCGCGCGGCGAGCCATGCGTCGACGCGCGCGAGACCCGCGCGCAGCGCATCGGTCAGCGCTGCGCTGCCGGCCATCGAGCCCCACAGCGCGCGGCTCGCGGCGAGCGCGGCGACCGGATCGGGGGCGCCGACGATCGCGCGTGCGGCGCCGTCGTCCATCACGCCGTCCTGGTATGTGTACGGCAGCGCGCCGCGCGCCCAGCGTTCGAGAAAGCGCAGGAACAGCGCGGGCAGCACGGCCGTCGCGACCGGCGTTGCGCTGCGCGCGAACGATTCGGCGAGCGTGGGCGCGATGAAGCCGGGAATCTTCGAGAAGCCGTCGGCCGCGACGCGCTGGTTCGTGTCCAGCACGTACGGGTTGCCGAAGCGCTCGAGCACGACGTCGCGGTAGCGCGCGAGATCGAGCGGGCTCGGCGTGAGGCACGGGATCACGTCCTGCGTCACGTAGTCGTGCGCGAAGCGGCGGATTGACGCGTCGTGCGTGCCTTCGTGGATGTACGTGTGGCCTGCGAGCGTGCCGGCCCATGCGATGCAGCTGTGCGTCGCGTTGAGAATGCGGATCTTCGCTTCCTCGTACGGATGCACGTCGTCGACGAGTTCGGCGCCCGCCAGCTCCCAGCGCGGGCGGCCGGCCGCGAAGCGGTCCTCGATCACCCACTGGATGAACGATTCGCCCATCACCGGGCATGCGTCGTCGATGCCGGTGGCCGCGCGCACGCGTTCGCGCACGTCGGCGGTCGGACGCGGCGTGATGCGGTCGACCATCGCGCTCGGACACGCGACGTTCGCATCGAACCACGCGAGCACGTCGGTCTGCCCGCGGCGTTCGAGAAACTCGCGCATGCCCGCGCGAAAGCGCGCGCCGTTGCTGCGCAGGTTGTCGCAGCTCTGCAGCGTGAGCGCGCCCGCGCCGCGCCGCATGCGTTCGGCCAGCAGCGCGGCGAGCGCGCCGTAGAGCGTCGTGCGCGCGCCCTGCAGGTCGGCCGCGAGATCGGCGTTCGCGACGTCGAGCCGGTTGTGTTCGTCGAGGTAGTAGCCGCCTTCGGTGACGGTGAACGACACGATCCGGCAGGCCGGATCGGCGCCGGCGTCGATCAGCGCGGCGAGATCGATCGACCACGGCAGCACGCGCGCGATCGCGCGGATCGTTTCGTATTCGCGCTCGCCTTGCGGCGTGACGGTCTCGAGCGTGTAGACGCCGTGCTGAGCGGCGAGTGCGTCCATGGTGGCGCGCATGTCGTCGCGGATGTTGGCGACGACGAGCGACCAGCGCTGGTCGGCCGGCACGGCTTCGTTGACGCGATGCAGATACCACGCCTGATGTGCGCGGTGAAACGAGCCCGCGCCGATGTGCAGCAGCACGGGCGTGCGGGCGGAGGGCGATTCGGTCATCCGGTGTCTCCTGTCGGTCCCGGTTAGCGCTTCAGTGCTTACCAGGGCTCCATGCTTTGCGGTCGGCTCCGGTTGGCGCTTCAGCGCTTGCCGGGGCCCCATGCTTCGCGGTCGGCTCCGGTTGGCGCTTCAGCGCTTGCCGGGGCTCCATGCTTCGCGGTCGGCTCCGGTTGGTGCTTCAGCGCTTGCCGGGGCCCCATGCTTCGCGGTCGGCCTCGGTTAGCGCTTCAGCGCTTGCCGGACCTCATGCTTTGCGATCGGCCTCGGCTGGCGCGTCAGTGCTTCCCCAGGGCGTCGTGCTTTACGAGTCGGCCGCAGTCCGCGCGTCGGCGCGCACGCCGCCGCGTTCGGCGTTGGCTCGGGGTCTCATGGCGACGCGTTACGTCGACACGATCATTTGCTCGTTGCGTGAGCGAATGATCGTATTCGGCCGAATGAAAGTCAAGGCGTCAACCCGGCATTTCGATGGTGCGCCGCACCGGAGGCGTCCGGCGTCGCGCGATGGGTCGGATCAGCCGCCTTCGCGCGTCAGCGCGACGAGTTCCTCGAGCAGTTTGGCCGCCGGCCCCGGCAGGATCCCGTGACGGCGCCGGAACGCGGTCAGCATGCGCCGCGCGAGCACCTCGCGCACCGGCAGCGCGTCGATCGTGCCCGCGCGCTGCTCGGCACCGAACATCGGCTCCGGCATCCACGAGAGGAAGCCCGCATGCGCGACGAGGCTCTTCAGCGTCGTGACCGAACGCGTCTCGACCGCGATGTCGGGCAGCGGCAGCCCATGCGAATCGAAGGTGGCGCGTACCTGGTCGAACGGCGCGGTGCCGCGCGGCGGCAGCGCCCAGCGCGCGTCGAGCGTGTCGGCGAGCGTCGGCGGCCGGCCGAGCGCGCGCAGCGGATGGTGCGGCGCGGCAACGATATGGCTGCGATCGGTCCACCGGCATTCGGGAATCGCGACGATCTCCTCGGTGTCGGGCGCCTGCGCCGACAGCGCGAGATCGATCTCGTGCTTGCAGAGCCCTTCGGCGAGCCGGTCCCATACACCTTCGAGAATCTCGACGCGCAGGTTCGGCCAGCGATCGAGCACGCGGCCGATCGCGATCGGCAACACGAGGCTCACGATGCTGCCGACCGCGCCGACCTTGATCGTGCCCTTCGCGAGGCCGCGCATCGCGTCGAGCTCTTCGCGCGCGTGCTCGGCCTCGTGCTGCAGCAGCGTCGCATGCGGCAGCAGCGCTTCGCCGAACGCGGTGAGCTGCACGCCTTTCGAGTGGCGCTCGAACAGTGGCGCGCCGACCTGCTCCTCGAGACGCTTCAGGATGCGCGACAGCGCGGGCTGCGTGACGTGCAGCGCCTCGGCCGCGCGGCCGAGGCTGCCGCACGCGACGATTGTGGTGAAGGCGCGAAGCTGGCGGAGATCGAAAGTCATGCGCAAACGGTATGGGTTTTCGCCAAAAATACAGTATCCGAGAATGGCCTGCACTTCGATACTGTGGGGATCCATCCGTTCTCGAGGAGACGCCGCGCATGTCCGGTCAACCGCACGCCGCCGCCACGCCCGCGACCACTGTTCGCGACGCCGTGGTCCATCTGTTCCGCCAGTTCGGCATCGACCGCGTATTCGGCAATCCCGGCTCGACCGAGCTGCCGATGTTCCGCGATTTCCCGGACGATTTCCGCTATGTGCTCGGGCTGCAGGAGGCCGTCGTCGTCGGCATGGCCGACGGTTACGCGCAGGCGTCCGGCAATGCGGCGGTCGTCAACCTCCATTCGGCGGCCGGCGTCGGCAACGCGATGGGCAACCTCTTCACCGCGTACAAGAACCGCACGCCGTTGATCGTTACCGCCGGCCAGCAGGCGCGCGCGATCCTGCCGTTCGAGCCGTTCCTCGGCGCCGCGCAGGCCATCGAGCTGCCCAAGCCGTACGTGAAATGGAGCATCGAGCCGGCGCGCGCGCAGGACGTGCCGGCCGCGATCGCGCGCGCGTACCGGATCGCGATGCAGGAGCCGCGCGGGCCCGTGTTCGTGTCGATCCCGGTCGACGACTGGGATCAGCCGGCCGAACTGCTGCCGGCGCGCGAGGTGAGCCAGGTCGTGCGGCCCGACCCCGACGCGCTCGCGCGGCTCGGCGACGCGCTCGATGCCGCGCAGCGTCCCGCGTTCGTCGTCGGCGCGGCGCTCGATCGTGCGGGCGCGTGGGACGAGGCCGTGCGGCTCGCCGAGCGGCATCGAGCACGCGTCTACGTCGCGCCGATGTCGGGGCGCTGCAGCTTTCCCGAAGACCATCCGCTGTTCGCCGGCTTCCTGCCCGCGATTCGCGAGAAGATCGTCGCGCGGCTCGACGGGCACGATCTCGTGTTCGCGTTCGGCGCGCCCGCATTCACGTACCACATCGAGGGTTTCGGCCCGCATGTGCCGCCCGGCGCGACGCTCGTGCAGCTCGTCGACGATCCGGGCACGGCCGCGTGGACGCCGCAGGGCGACGCGGTCGTCGGCAATCTGAAGCTCGCGGCGCGCGATCTGCTCGCGCGGCCCGCGCCCGCCGAGCGGCCGATGCCGGCCGCGCGCGCACCGCGCGAGCGTGTCGCACCGCCGGCCGCCGGCGAGCGCATGTCGGCCGCGTTCGTACTGCAGACGCTCGCCGACCTGCGCGATGCGCACGACATCGTCGTCGAGGAAGCGCCGAGTGCGCGGCCGATCATGCAGGCGCACCTGCCGTTCACGCAGAGCGGCACGTTCTATACGATGGACAGCGGCGGGCTCGGCTACGGGATGCCGGCCGCCGTCGGCGTCGCACTGGCGCAGCCGGGGCGGCGCGTGATCGGGCTGATCGGCGACGGCTCGAGCCTGTATTCGATCCAGGCGCTGTGGAGCGCCGCGCAGCTCAGGCTGCCGATCACGTTCGTGATCCTGAACAACCGCCGCTACGCGGCGCTGCAGGATTTCGCGCCGGTCTTCGGCTTCGGGCCCGACGATCCCGTGCAGGGCACCGATCTGCCCGATCTCGATTTCGTCGCGCTCGCGGCCGCGTTCGGCTGCCGCGGCGTGCGCGTCGACGATCCCGCGCGCCTGCGCGACACGCTGGCCGACGCGCTGCGTGCGACCGCGCCGGTCCTCGTCGACGTGGACATCGCCTGATGCGCGCCGCGCGTCCTTCCGGAGAAACCATGCAAACCGTATCGATGCTGATCGGCGGCGAACGCCGCCAATCGTCCGATGGCGCGAGCTTCGTGCGCCGCAATCCGCTCGACGGCGCGATCGCGTCCGAAGCGCCCGCGTGCACCGTCGACGATGCGCGCGCGGCGGCCGAGGCGGCCGGCCGTGCATTTCCAGAATGGGCCGCGCTCGGCCCCGGCACGCGGCGTGCGCTGCTGCTGAAGGCGGCCGACGCACTCGACGCGAAGCGTGCGCAGTTCGTCGCGGCGATGGCCGCGGAGACGGGCGCGTCGGCGTTGTGGGCGGAATTCAACGTGCAGCTCGCGGCGAGCGGGCTCGTCGAGGCCGCGTCGCTCACCACCCAGGTCGGCGGCGAGCTGATCCCGTCCGACGTGCCGGGCTCGCTCGCGATGGGCGTGCGCCAGCCGGCCGGCGTCGTGCTCGGCATCGCGCCGTGGAATGCGCCCGTGATCCTCGGCACGCGCGCGCTCGCGCTGCCGCTCGCGTGCGGCAACACGGTCGTGCTGAAGGGCTCGGAGCTGTGCCCGCTCACGCACGGGCTGATCGTCGAGGCGCTGCAGGACGCGGGGCTGCCGCCGGGCGTCGTCAACTTCGTGACGAACGCGCCCGACGATGCGGGCGCCGTCGTCGACGCGCTGATCGCGCATCCGGCCGTGCGCCGCGTGAATTTCACGGGGTCGACGCGCGTCGGCCGGATCGTGGCCGAAGCGTGCGCGCGCCATCTGAAGCCGTCGGTGCTCGAACTCGGCGGCAAGGCGCCGCTCGTCGTGCTCGACGACGCCGACCTCGATGCTGCCGTCGCGGCCGCCGCGTTCGGCGCGTTCGCGAATTCCGGGCAGATCTGCATGTCGACCGAGCGGATCGTCGTCGATGCGTCGATCGCCGATGCATTTGCCGCGAAGCTGGCCGACAAGGCCGCGTCGCTGCCGCTCGGCGATCCGCGCAACGGGCCGGTCGTGCTCGGCTCGCTGATCGATGCGAAGGCCGTCGAACGCTGCAACGCGCTGATCGACGATGCGCTCGCGCACGGCGCGACGCTGCTGTGCGGCGGCAAGGCCGACAGCACGCTGTTCCCGGCGACGCTGCTCGATCACGTGACGCCCGCGATGCGCATCTATGCGGAGGAATCGTTCGGCCCGGTCAAGGGCATCGTCCGCGTCGACGGCGAGGTGGCCGCGATCCGCTGCGCGAACGACAACGCGCTCGGCCTGTCGTCGGCCGTGTTCAGCCGCGACGTCGCGCGCGCGTTGCGCGTCGCCGCGCGCATCGAGTCGGGCATCTGTCACGTGAACGGCCCGACCGTGCACGACGAGGCGCAGATGCCGTTCGGCGGCGTGAAGGACAGCGGCTTCGGCCATTTCGGCGGCAAGGCCGGCATCGCGGCGTTCACGGACCTGCGCTGGATCACCGTGCAGACCGCGCCGCGTCACTATCCGTTCTGAGAGGCCGCCAACCATGAGAATCGCGATTCTGGGCGCGGGCGCGATGGGCTCGCTGTTCGGCGGACTGCTTGCGGAAAGCGGCGAGGACGTCACGCTGATCGACGTCAACGACGCGCACCTCGACGCGATTCGTCGCGACGGGCTGCGCATCGACGACGACCGCGGCGAGCGCCGCATCACGACGTTGCAGGCGCTGCGGCCCGAGGCCGCGAATGCGTCGGCCGACACACCGTTCGATCTGCTGATCGTCTTCACGAAGTCGCTGCATACGCGCGTCGCACTCGACGGCGTGCGCGCACTGCTGACGCCGCACACGCATGTGCTGACGCTGCAGAACGGGCTCGGCAATGTCGAGACGCTCAACGCGTTCGTGCCGCTCGAGCGGATCCTCGTCGGCGTCACGACCTGGCCGGCCGATCTGGCCGGGCCTGCGCACGTGCTCTCGCACGGCGCGGGCACGATCCGCATGATGACGGCCGACGGCGCGGCGAGCCCGTTCGCGGCGGCGGTGGCCGACGCGCTATCGCGCGCGGGGCTCGCCTGCACGCTCGATGCGGACGTGTGGGCCGCGATCTGGGAGAAAGTCGCGTTCAACGCGGCGCACAACACGCTCTGCGCAGTGACGCGCTGCACCGTCGACCAGCTCGGCGAACATCACGACGGGCCGCGCCTCGCGCAGGCGATCGTCGCCGAGACGGCCGCCGTCGCGCGGGCGAAGGGCATCGCGGTCGACGCGGCGCGCATCGCACGCAACGTCGAGCATGCGATCCGCGAACATCGCGGCCATCGCCCGTCGATGCTGCAGGACGTACTCGCGGGCCGCCGCACCGAGATCGACGCGATCGGCGGCAAGGTGGTCGCCGCCGCGCGCGAGGTCGGGCTGGCGGTCCCGCATACCGAAACGATGCTGAGCCTGGTGCGCGTGATCGACGCGCAAGCAGGCTGAGCGTCATGCCGGCGGCCGGCTTGCGCCGCGCGACGAGACACAAGAGCGCCGGGCATGGCCACGGCGCCGGATCGTCATCGCGCCTGGCACGAGGCTGGCGTGCCAGGCACAGGGTCCGCATCGGCGCCGCAGCGCCGGCGCGGGCCGACCGGAAGCATCGGAGGGAGACAGGATGAAAGCACTCGATTGCCGCAGTTTCGCCGCGCATGGCCTGCGCACGGTTGCGCCGCGCGCGGGATGGAGGCACGCATGAGCACGCGCGACGACGCCACCGCGCCCGCCGTCGACATCGGCGCGACGCTCGACGACGGTCCATTTACGGCGATGCAGAAATGCGTGGTGCTGCTGGCCGCGCTCTCGATCGTGCTCGACGGCTTCGACGGCCAGCTGATCGGCTTCGCGATTCCGGTGCTGATCAAGGAATGGGGCATCACGCGCGGCGCCTTCGCGCCGGCCGTCGCGGCCGGGCTGATCGGGATGGGGATCGGCAGCGCCTGCGCGGGGCTCGTCGCCGACCGTTTCGGCCGGCGCGGCGCGGTGCTGGGCAGCGTGTTCCTGTTCGGCGCGGCGACCTGCGCGATCGGACTCGCGCACAACGTCGAGACGATCGCCGCGCTGCGCTTCGTCGCCGGTCTCGGCATCGGCGGCGCATTGCCGACCGCGACCACGATGACCGCCGAATACACGCCCGCGCGGCGCCGCACGATGATGGTCACCGCGACGATCGTCTGCGTGCCGCTCGGCGGCATGCTCGCCGGCCTGTTCGCGCACGAGGTGCTGCCGCGCTACGGGTGGCGCACGCTGTTCTTCGCAGGCGGCGCGCTGCCGCTCGTGCTCGGCTTCGTGCTGGCGGCGGCGTTGCCCGAATCGCCGCGCTACCTCGCGCGGCGTCCCGCACGCTGGGCCGAGCTCGGCGCGCTGCTGGCGCGCATGAAGCGTCCGGTCGCGCCGGGCACAGTGTTCACCGATCTGAAGGACGCGCAGGCGCAGGGCGGCAGCGGCGGGTTCCGCTCGCTGTTCGCGGGCGGCCAGGCGCGCGACACGATCGCGCTGTGGTGCGCGTTCTTCATGTGTCTGCTCGCCGTGTATGCGGCCTTCAGCTGGCTGCCGACGATGCTCGCCGCGAGCGGGCTCAGCGTGTCGGTCGCAGGCGCGGGGCTCACCGCATACAACCTCGGCGGCGTGATCGGCGCGCTGCTGTGCGCATGGACGATCTCACGTGTCGGTTCGCGCTGGCCGCTCGTGCTGTGCAGCGTCGGCGGCGCGGCGAGCGCGCTGTGGCTGATGAGTGTCGATGCGGGCAGCCATACGCGCTGGCTGATCGTCGGGCTCGGCGCGCACGGCCTGTTCGTCAACGCGGTGCAGTCGACGATGTATGCGCTGTGCGCGTACATCTATCCGACGGCGGTGCGCGCGACCGGCACCGCGAGCGCGCTCGCGTTCGGCCGGCTCGGTGCGATCCTCAGCGCGTTCGCCGGTGCGTTCGTGATCACGACGGGCGGCGCGACCGCGTATCTGACGATGCTGGCGGCCGCGATGGGCATCGTCTGCGTCGCGCTGCTGGTCGTGCGGCGGCATATCCCTAAGCTGTCGCGCGAGCCGGCGCAGCCGCGCGAGCGCGAGGAGATGGTCCGCACGTCGTCGTGACGGCGCGCAGCGCGCATGCGCACTACGCATTCGCGCTGCTTGCCCGATGCCGCAGGGTGCCGCCGGGCGGCGCGCGCTTGACGCGTTACAGCGTCGTGCGCACGTGCCAGAGCTCGGGGAACAGCACGACGTCGAGCATCTTGCGCAGATACGGCGCGCCGCTCGTGCCGCCGGTGCCCTGCTTGAAGCCGATGATGCGCTCGACCGTCGTCACGTGCCGGAAGCGCCACTGGCGGAACGCGTCCTCGAGATCGACGAGTTCCTCGGCCATCTCGTACAGCTCCCAGTGCTGCTGCGGATGCCGGTACACCTCGAGCCACGCGGCCTCGACGGTTTCGTCGTGCTGCGTCGGCTGTCGCCAGTCGCGGTCGAGCCGCGACGGCGCGATCGGGAACCCGCGCCGCGCGAGCAGACGCACGACCTCGTCGTAGAACGACGGCGCGTCGAGTGTCGCGCGCACCTGTTCGAGGATGTCGGGGCGGTGCGCGTGCGGCTGCAGCATCTGCGCGTTCTTGTTGCCGAGCAGGAATTCGAGCTGCCGGTACTGGTACGACTGGAAGCCCGACGACTGGCCGAGATACGGCCGCATCGCCGAATATTCGGACGGCGTCATCGTCGACAGCACGTTCCACGCCTGCACGAGCTGCTCGAGGATCCGCGAGACGCGTGCGAGCATCTTGAACGCGGGCGGCAGCGCATCGCTGCGCACCGCATCGAGCGCGCCGCGCAGTTCGAACAGCGCGAGCTTCATCCACAGCTCGCTCGTCTGATGCTGGATGATGAACAGCATCTCGTTGTGATCGGGCGACAGCGGGTGCTGCGCATTCAGGATCGCATTCAGCGACAGGTAGTCGCCGTAGCTCATCGACTTCGAGAAATCGAGCTGCGCGTTGTGCCAGCCGGCTTGCTCGCCGGCGTCGCCCGGCACGTGCGGCGCTTCGTGCGCGGCTTGCGTACCTTGCGCGCGTGCGCCCGAGAACGGGCAGCCCGCCGGCGCATCGTTGCCGGGCGGCTGCATATGACCAGAATTCACGACTGTCTCCAGGATTGAATGACGGGGCGCGGCGCGCGCTGCTCGCGCGCCGCGGCGGCCGGCGATCAGGTCACCGCGCCGCGCTCGGCGTACTCGGGCGCCTTCCACGCGTCGGTGTCCAGAATCTCGCGCAGCGTTTCGACGGCATCCCACACGTCGACGAAGCGCGTATAGAGCGGCGTAAAGCCGAAGCGCAGCACGTACGGCTCGCGGTAGTCGCCGATCACGCCGCGCGCGATCAGCGCCTGCATCACTTCATAGCCGTGCGGATGCTCGAAGCTCGCCTGCGAACCGCGCTGATGGTGTGCGCGCGGCGTGATGAGCTTCAGCGAGCGGCCCGCGCAGCGCGCCTCGACGAGCGCGATGAACGCGTCGGTCAGCGCGAGCGACTTGCGGCGGATCGCGTGCATGTCGGTCTGCAGGAACACGTCGAGCCCGCATTCGACCATCGACATCGACACGATCGGCTGCGTGCCGCACAGGAAACGCGCGATGCCGGCGTCGGGCGCGAAGCCGGGCTGCATCGCGAACGGCGCGCGATGGCCCCACCAGCCGGACAGCGGCTGCGAGAAATGCGCGTGGTGGCGCTGCGGCACCCACACGAACGCCGGCGAGCCGGGGCCGCCGTTCAGATATTTGTACGTGCAGCCGACCGCGCCGTCCGCATGCGCGCCGTTCAGGTCGACCGGCACTGCGCCGGCCGAGTGCGCGAGATCCCAGAGCATCAGCGCGCCCGCATCGTGCGCGAGCTGCGTGACGGCGGCCATGTCGTGCATGTAGCCGGTGCGGTAGTTCACGTGCGTGATCATCGCGACGGCGGTGTCCGGGCCGAGCGCGTCGGGCAGCTCGGCGGGATCGTCGATCAGGCGCAGTTCGTAGTCGCCGCCGAGCTGCTCGATGAGCCCCTGCGCGATATAGAGGTCGGTCGGGAAGTTCGAGCGCTCCGACACGATCACGCGGCGCTCGGGCGCGCGTTCGGCCTGATGGCGCAGCATCGCCGACAGCAGCTTGAACAGGTTGATCGAAATCGTGTCGGTCACGACCGTTTCGCCGGGCGCGCCGCCGATCAGCGTCGCGAGCTTGTCGCCGAGGCGGCGCGGCAGCGCGAACCAGCCTGCGGTGTTCCAGCTGCGGATCAGGCCTTCGCCCCATTCGGCGCCGATCACCTGTTGCGCACGCGCGGCCGACGCGCGAGGCTGCGCGCCGAGCGAGTTGCCGTCGAGGTAGATCACGCCGTCGGGCAGCGCGAACTGGGTGCGCAACGGGGCAAGCGGATCGTCGCGATCGAGCGCGAGCGCATCTTCACGGGTCTTGATCATCATGGTGGGTTCGTCGGTCGAAAGAATCAGGCGGCGCGCGCGGGCAGCGCGCGCAGGACGGCGCGCACGGGGCTTGCGTCGAGCGTCGCGAATTTGAGCGGCAGGGCGATCAGTTCATAGTCGCCGGGCGGCACCTCGTCGAGCACGATGCCTTCGAGGATCGCCATCCGGTGCGCACGCACGCGGTGGTGTGCGTCCATCGTCTTCGATTCCTGCGGATCGAGCGACGGCGTGTCGATGCCGATCAGCTTCACGCCGTGCGCGGCAAGCAGATCGACGGTGTCCGGTGCGACTGCGCAGAACGCGCTGTCCCAGTGCGCGGTCGGCGCATTCGCGTACGTGCGCAGCAGCACGCGCGGCGGTACGCCGTCGAGCGCGGCCGCGACATCGGCCGGCCGCACGAGCGGCGACGCGCCGATGCAGTGGATCACGCGGCACGGGCCGACATAGGTGTCGAGCGGCACGGCGCCGATCGCCGCGCCGTCGGCATCGTAGTGCAGCGGCGCGTCGCAGTGCGCGCCGGTATGCGGCGACAGCGTCAGCCGCGCGACGTTGACCGGCGAGCCGGCCTCGATCCGCCAGACGCGCTCGACCGACACCGGCGTGTCGCCCGGCCACACGGGCGTGGCGGCACTGATGGGCGGGGAGATGTCCCAGAGTATGTCCATGGCATGACGAAGCGATGAATCGATCCTTCGAATGATAGGCGGACGCTTGCAGAAAGTGCTTGCGAAATAAACATGGACAATCCGCCCGATCGGCAGATAATTCGAATCAGAGGGAAAAGGGGGACCAAAAATGCACGCGATCACGCTGGACGCTACCGACTGCCGGATCCTGGCCGTGCTGCAGGAAGAGGGCAGAATCAGCAATCTCGATCTCGCGGAACGGATTTCGCTGTCGCCGTCCGCGTGCCTGCGACGGATGCGGCTGCTCGAGGAGCAGGGCGTCATCGAGCGCTACCGCGCGTGCCTGAGCCGCGAGAAGCTCGGCTTCGAGCTCGAGGCGTTCGTGCAGGTGTCGATGCGCAACGAGGAGAACCAGTGGCACGAACGGTTCGCGGAGGCGTTGCGCGAATGGCCGGAGGTGGTCGGCGCGTTCGTCGTGACGGGCGAGAGCCACTATCTGCTGCGCGTGCTCGCGCACAACCTGAAGCACTATTCCGATTTCGTGCTGAACCGGCTCTACAAGGCGCCGGGCGTGATGGACATCCGTTCGAACATCGTGCTGCAGACGCTGAAGGATGAAGCGGGTGCGCCGGTCGGGCTCGCGCGCACCGGCCCGATCAGAGCGGTGTGAGACCGTGGAAGCCGCCGCCGTGGAACACGAGCGGCGGTGTCGCGTTTTGCGGCGTGCGTACGCCGCAGCGTTCGACTTCGCCGACGAAGATCACGTGGTCGCCTTCGTCATAGCGGCTGCGGTTGTGGCATTCGAACCAGGCGAGCGCACCGTCGAGCACGGGCATGCCGGAGTTGCCGGCCGCGTGCGCGATGCCTTCGAAGCGGTCGCCCTTGTAGCTCGAAAAGCGCATGCATAGGTCGAGCTGCGCGGCCGCGAGCACGTTCACGACGTAATGGCTGTTGTTGCGGAACACCGGCATCGATGCCGATTTGTGCGCGAGGCTCCACAACACGAGCGGCGGGTCGAGCGACACCGAATTGAACGAGCTTGCGGTGATGCCGATCAGCTGGCCGGACGGCGCGCGCGTCGTGATGACGGTCACGCCGGTCGCGAACTGGCCGAGCGCCTGGCGGAAGGCGGCCGAATCGAAGTCCGGCGGATTGGCCCGGCTCATCGCGCCACCCTTCCGGACGAAGCGGACGGATGCGTCGCGCGGCAACGGCGGCGGGCGCGACGGACGAAAGGCGGCGAGGCGGTGGCATGGGAAGTGGTGCGCATGCCGCGATTTTAGCGGAATCGCGACCGGCGGGCCGCGTCCGGCCGTGCGTCGCGGCGCGAGCGTGACGTAGCGAACACAGCAAGCGGGCGCGCGGCGCGGGCCGCCGTCGCCTTACTGCGTCGCCGCAAACCCGAGCGACAGCGCGCCGATCACGATCAGGCTCGACGCCCATACCGCGTCGAGATTGAACCAGCTCTTCGACACGAACGCGAGCCCGACGTAGCGGTACACGAGCCACGCGAGCGCGCCGCCGGTGGCGATCATCGCGGCCGCGTGGACTGCCGCCACCGTGAGCGCCATCCCGACGTGCAGCGCCGCGAGCGCGGCGGCCGCTCGATGACCGGGATCGTCATCGAGCCCGCAGAGTCCGAGGTAGATCGGCACGAGCATCAGCCCGGCGCCATGCGCGATCGCGATGGCGAACGACCATAAGCCGAGCCGCGCCGGCGCGATCCGCGCGAGCGCTCGCGGGTGGCGCCGCCGCATCAGCAGCGCGATGCCGAAGCCGATCACGACGGCGCTCGCGCCGATGCGGATCGTCGCCTGCCAGGCGAGCAGCGCGGCAAGCAGTCCGAACGGCAGCATCACCGCGAAGACGGCGAGCGCATGCCCCAGTGCGAGGTAGCCGAGCGCCGCGACGAGCGCGCCGGCGCGACGCGCCATCAGCGCATTCGAGACGGCGAGCGGCCAGCCCATCGCGGGATTGAGCCCGTGATAGACGCCGCTTGCAGCGACGGCCGCCCACAGCGCGAGCTGGGGCGCGGCGTGCGGATCGAGCGCGCCGCTCAACGTCCGACCGACGGATAGCAGAACGAGTCGGTCGAGCAGTCGCCGCCTTCGAGCCGGATCTGATGCGCGCGATAGCCGTCGGGGAATTCGACCCAGAAGTCGTCGGCCAGCGTCAGCCCGCCGTCCGGGCCTGCGTGGGCGAGCACCTGCGCGGCCGGCACGCCGTCCGGATAGAACTGGTCGTCCCACGTCGAGTAGAGCGAGTTGGTCCAGTACACGCGCCGGCCGTCGCGGCTGATCTCGACCATCTGCGGGCCGCCCGCGAACGGGCGGCCGTTCGGATGCGGCGCGCGGCGCGCGATGCCGCCGATCCGTACCGAGCCCGCGAGCCTCGGATGGTGCGGATCGGATACGTCGTACTGACGCATCTCGCCGGTGCCCCAGCACGACACGTAGAGAAAGCGGTCGTCGAGCGACAGATCGATGTCGGTGACGAGCGGCGGCACCGCGCCGAACGGCTTCAGCAGCGGCGGCAATTCGTCGGCCGCGGCCGGCTCGGGTGCGATCGTCGCGGTCTTTTTCGCGTGGAACGTGCCGCCTTCGCGCCACCACGTCCAGATCGAGCCTTCGAGATTGGTCGTGTCGATCACGACGCCGACGAACCCGTATTCGCGCACCGGATCGTGCGCGGGCCGCACTTCGAGCGCCATCTGATGATGCGCGCCGAGATCGATCGTCTGCACGTTGCGCCGCGCGCGCAGATCCCAGAAATGCAGCCGGTGCCCGTACCGGTTCGCGAGCAGGTCGTCGGGCACGATGCCGTTCTCGAACTGCGGCGGCAGCGCCCATTCGCTCGACACCATGTAGTCGCGCGGCAGGTTCCACCAGAAGTCGTAATGCTTGTCCTGCGGCCCGCGATCGATCTCCCAGCGGCCGAGCACGTCGAACGTCTCGCAGTCCATGATGAAGATGCCGGGCGCGCCGTCGGTGCCGTCCTTGCCCGCGCCGCCGAGCGTGCTGACGTAGATGCCTTCCGGGCCGCAATGCACGGTATGCGGGCGCGAATAGCCGGTCTTGCGAAAGATCTCGTCGGGCTCGACGATCTTGTGGATGCGCGCCTGCGTCGGATGCGGCTTCGTGTCGATCACGTAGACGCGCGACGAACGCAGGCCCGGGATGATCAGATAGCGGCGCTCGAGAAACGCATGGCCCGTGAGCGGCGACAGCGCGGACGAGCACGCATTCCAGCCGAAGTGGTGAAACTCGTCGCCGGTGTTCGGCATCGTGACCGTATGCACGATCTTGCCGTAGGTCGGCGAGCCGCGCTGCACGTCGATCACGGCGAGCGCGTCGGGTCTGGAAAAATCGGGACTCAGCAACAACGTATAGGCGAATGCTTCGGGCGGTGCCTGCATCGCGAGCTCGGGCGATGCGTGAAACGTCGGGTCAGGCCGCATGTTCATGAGAAGCCCCCTCGGTGATGCGCGCGCGTCGGCGCGGCAATTCGGCAATTCGGCGCTTCGGCAGGCAATCGCGCGATCGCGGCCGGCTGCTGCGCACGCAGACGGAACGATGTTCGGGCAGACGTCGAACGTATCGTCGCGCACGCCTGCATGGCTGCACCGGGCGCGATGACGACGCGTGCCTAAGTGTAGTCGAGAAACGCGCGGCGAGCCGGGCGCGCGGCGGCGTGCCGGCTTCGCGTGCGAGTGCGATACTTGCCGCAGCGGCCGTTGCGGACGGAAAGGGTCCGGAACGGCGAAACCGATCGGACGAGCCGGCGCGCATGCCGGTTGCGTTCACTGACAGGAGTGGATTCGATGGCGAACGAGATGCTTGAAACGGCGACGCTCGGAGGCGGGTGCTTCTGGTGCACGGAGGCCGTGTTTCTCGACGTGGACGGCGTGACGGCCGTGCAGTCCGGTTATGCGGGCGGTCATACGCGCAATCCCGGCTATCGCGACGTCTGCGACGGCGACACGGGTCACGCGGAAGTCGTCAACGTGACGTTCGACCCGTCGCGTATCGGCTATCGCGAGATTCTGGAAATCTTCTTCGCGACGCACGATCCGACGCAGCTGAACCGGCAGGGCAACGACGTCGGTACGCAGTACCGCTCGGTCGTGTTCACGCATTCGGACGCGCAGCGCGACACCGCGCTCGACGTGATCCGCGAGCTCGAGCGCGAGCAGGTGTTCGGGCAGCCGATCGTCACCGAGGTCGTGCCGCTCGACGGCAACTACTGGCCGGCCGAGGACTATCACCAGAACTATTACGCGCGCAATCCGGGGCAGGGCTATTGCGCGGTCGTGATCGGGCCGAAGCTCGCGAAGTTCCGCCAGAAGTTCGCGCATCGGCTGAAGTCGCAGCGCGGCGCGTAAGCGGCGTTGCGCTCGCTGTCGCGCGGCGCGCTCGCGCTACGCGGCTTCGCTGCGCCAGCGCGCGCAGGATGCCGCGATCTCGCGCGCGAGCGCGATGCACGACAGCGGCGCGGAGCCTTCGGCCTTGTTGTTGATCGTGATGATCACCGGCTGCCCGGCGAGCGCATAGCGGGCGGCCAGTTCGGCGAGCGCGGTCCGCGTGGCCGGATCTTCGTCGACGAGCTTGTCGAACGGTTCGTACTTCGCTTTCGCCTGTTCGTACTTGAAGCCGCCGTGCAGGCTCCAGCGCACGATCAGCGGCCCCGGCGCGTCGCCGTCGAGCAGCGCGAGCGCCGCTGCCTGGCGCAGCGGATCGGGCATCCGCGCGTGCAGGCCCACGCAGTAGCGCACGCCGTGCGCGGCGAGCGTGCGGATGAAGCGCGGCGTGAGCAGGCTCGCGTCGCGAATCTCGATCGCGTAGCGCGGACCGTCGGCCTCGGTCGGCAACGGCGGCAGCGCCGCGAAGAACGCCGACAACCGCTCGATCAGCGCGGCCGGCTCGGCCAGCAGCCGGTCGGGCAGCGGCGAGAACTGGAACACGAGCACGCCCGCCTTCTTGCCGAGTCCTTCGAGGCACGGACGCACGAACTCGTCGGTGGCGAGCGACGCGTCGAGGAAGGTCGGATTCGGTCCGGACGGCTCGCCGCGATGGCCGCGCACGACCGCATCGGTGACCGACGCGGGCGCCTTCACGACGAAGCGGAAATCCTCGGGCACCTGCTGCGCGTAGCGCAGATAGTCGGCGACGGACAGCGGCGCGTAGAACGACCGGTCGAGGCTCACGCTTTTCAGCAGCGGATGCGCGCCGTACGCTTCGAGCCCTTCGCGCGACAGCTTCGTCTGCGCGAAATCGCCGTCGAAGACGATGCCGTTCCAGCCGGGGAAGTACCACGACGACGTGCCGAGCCGCACGTTCGGCGGCAAAGCGGCGGCCGCGGCGGCGACTTCGGGCGTGACCGGTGCAGGCGGCACGCCGCGTCGCCGCGCGCGCTTGCGCGGTTCGGGCGGCGGCGCGGGATCGTCCCACAGCATGCCGGTAGACGGCGGTGCGGCCGCTTCGTCGTGGCGTGCGGCGCTGCCTGCGTCGGCTGCGGTGCTCGATCGGGCAGGCTTCGGCGCACGCGGCGCACGCCTCGCGTGCGCCCGTGCGTCGTCGGTATCGGCTGCGTCGTGTGACGACGCGTGCGCATCGTCCGACGACGGCAGCGCGCCGAACAGATCGAACTGCTCGTCGGCGCGCGCGTCGTGCGCTTCATCCTGCCGTCGCTGCGGCGTGCTGCTGCGCCGCGTGCTGCCGTCACCCATGCATGCCCTGCGTGAAGCGCCGCCTAGGGAAACGCTGATCAATGGACCAACTTCCGAAGTTGCAGGCGAGATGGCT